>JAYTEI010000342.1:0-2745 GCA_043735445.1 Akkermansiaceae bacterium
CAGCCGACGTAACCGGCTGCCACCGGTAGAAATGTAGTCAAGGACTTCAGTCCGCTCTTTCGAAGCGGAAGAGCGGACTGAAGTCCTTGACTACCGCTACGCCTTCTGTCCGCGCAAAATCCGCTGCCCTTGCCGGATGTAGGCGATGCTCGACCAGATCGTGAAAATCGCCGCCACAATACACGGGATTTCCGGTCGGAGTAGAGTCACCCGCAGCATCACCCAGCCGATCGCGAACATTTGCGTCACCGTACACACCTTACCCGACCAATGCGGAGCGAACCGGACCTCGCGATGATGGTTCCAAAGGATCCGGATCCCGCCGAGGATGATGCAGTCGCGCACAATGACGATCGGCGCGAACCACAGCGGCAGCCGCCATCCAGCCGAGCCCCAATCAACTAATGACAAGGTGATGACGCCGGTTAGCAGCAACGCCTTGTCCGCGATGGGATCGATGAAGGCACCGAACTTCGAACATTGGTTGAAGCGCCGGGCGACCCAGCCATCGACCCCATCCGTGCCGGCCGCGAAAACAAAAACCCCGAGTGCCCACCACCGCAGAGCCTCGACTGGGTGCCCGGTTTTCACGGTATCCCCGTAGTAGAACGCCAGCACTGCGAACACGGGAACCAGGCAAATCCGGGCGATGGTGATTTTACTGGCAAACGTCACGGGCGAACTCAAGCAGAGCCGCAACCCATGCGAAACCTGAAACTTTCCCGCCAGAATCAATACACCGGTGCGCCGGACGGATCGGACTGCTCACCACCACCACCGCCGCTGCTTTGGATTTTGCTTTTCGTCCACTGGTAGCCCTGTTTGGTGTCTCGACCGATGCCGATCAAGGTGTTGCAAGAATTCAGCGCGAGTGCCGCAACGATCACGAGAAGCATTTTCATGGCGCAGGCTTAGCTCGCTGCCGGGTTTCTGGAAGTCTAAATTACGGAAAACCTAATTACTTGGCGACCACGCTTAGACGCGGCCTGGAAAATCCCGTTTTCACCCGAGAAATGGCTTTACAAGGCCGGGTGGCTGACTAGTTTTCGCGCCCCGGTGGCTTGTGCTACCGTTCATTTTTAAATATCTCACGCCATGAAAGTTCTCTCATCCCTCGCCTCCGCCAAACGCCGTCACGCCGATTGCCAGGTCGTGAAACGCAAAGGAACGGTTTACGTCATCTGCAAATCGAATCCGAAGTTCAAGGCTCGCCAAGGCGCGACCGCCGGCACCCGCCTCTCGAAGAAAGGCCTGTAAACAAGCCAACTTCCATTCTGGAAATTTTAAAAAAGCGACCCACCGGTCGCTTTTTTCATGCCGTTGCCGCGATTCGATCCAACACCCGCCCGGCGGCGATCAGGCCGAAGCTCGCGATCAAATGCGCCGCCGAGCCGAAGCCCGACGCGCAATTCAGCCGCAGCGAGATTTCCTCCGGCTTGTCCCTCGAAACCGTCCCATCGCAGCCCGAATACCACGGTGCCTCGTCGGAATAAACCGAGTCGATCCCAAACAAGATCGGCTCCTTGCCACGGGTGTTTTTCGGAAACCCGAAATCATTGCGCAATCCGCGGCGGAGCTGGAGCAGCAGCGGATCCATGCCGCTGTAGGCGAGGTCGGTCACCCGGATGCGCGTCGGATCGCGCCGCCCGCCCGCGCCGCCGCAAGTGATGGCGTAGATTCCGCGCTTGTGGCACTCCGCGACGAGCAGCGACTTGTGCCGCGCGAAGTCGATCGCGTCGATCACCGCATCGAAACCCGCATCAAGGATTTCCGCCGCCGACTTCTCGTTGAAAAACTTCGGCACCACCAGCACATCACAGGCCGGATGAATCGCCAGCGCACGGTCGGCCATCGCGTCAGTCTTTTGGCGACCGATCTGCCCGTCCATCGCATGGAGCTGGCGGTTCACGTTGGTGATGCAAATTTCATCCAGATCCACCAGCGTCAGATGCCCGATCCCCGAACGCGCCAACGCTTCCACCGCCCACGATCCCACCCCGCCGACGCCGACCACCGCCACTCGCGCCGTTAGAAAACGCTCCAACGCCGCCTGCCCATAAAGCCGCGCAATCCCGCCGAAGCGATGGTTGGTGGATTCAGTCTCAGGCACGCCGCTGATTTACGGAGCGCCGTCACGGGAGTCACGACCCGAATGGGCGAACACAGTCTTTGTTTGGCCATCGCAGGGACTTGCAAAATTTGAGCCAAAAAACCCACAGTGCCCGTGTCGAAATTTGAAATCGTTCCCCATTCACAGCAGCATCATTCCACAAGGGATTTCTCCATCCTTGCACCATTCTCTATTTCAAGCCGGTTTATCCCCGCGCTTTCACTGCCCCCCGAGGGGTTGGGGTGCGAAAGTTGGCACAAATAGAACGGGCGGCGTGATTTAAAAAACTCACCGCGTGCCGGAGACCGCCACCTCCATGGTGAACACGGAATCTGAGGCGGTGATGAATAGAGTTTTCAGATCGGGGCCGCCGAAGGTGATATTGGCAGTCCAAGGTTTCGGGACGGGGATCTCACCGAGTTTGTTGCCGTCTTTGCCAGTTAGATAAATGTTGCCTGCACTGTCGCGAGTTATGCCATCGGAACCCAACTCACAGAACAGCTTGCGCTGGGTTAGAGAAGGAATCGGTGAAATAGATAGAGCTTGTCCCAGACCCCGCGAACCCTTGCTGGACCTGGCTTTCGCAGTGGCAAAAAGAAGGCATGAGAGCCTGAAAAGACTCCCATGCCCCATAT
>JAYTEI010000343.1:0-13144 GCA_043735445.1 Akkermansiaceae bacterium
ATCCACCTCTACGCCGCGTGCGTCATGCCCGATCACGTCCACCTCCTCATCGAGCCACAAGTCAAATCTTACGATCAAGACTCCAATCCGACGTTCTACACGCTCACTGAGATTCTCCAGCCGATCAAATCAGTCACCTCCCACAAAATTCTCAAAGAGCGGAGAATAGTTCTTCAAAACGAAAACATCACTCATCTTTGGGAACAGGAATCTTTCGATCGGTTAATCCGCAGCGAGTCAGATCTCATCGAGAAATACGACTATGTGATTGGCAATCCCATTCCAGGCGGACTTGTGACGCAGGCGAGGGATTACGCTTGGTCCTGGTGTCGGGAGTTTTATGAACCTTCGAGCCATGTCGGAGACGAGGGCGTCTCCGACCACACGCGAGGGCGCGTGTGCTCCCCTTTCCCTGGAGACGTCGCTTTTGAACTCTACGACACCTTCGGCTTCCCCATCGACCTCACCGAACTCCTTTGTGCCGAGCGTGGTCTATCCGTTGATATGCCCCGTTTTGAAAATCTCATGGAGCAGCAACAAGAACGCTCCCGCGCCGCCCAGAAATCCACCATCGTCCGCGCCCTCGACATTTCCACCGAAGCCGTCACCGAATTCACCGGCTTCGAGAATGACACCGTTGAAGCCACCATTCTCGAAATCCACACCCAGGAAGACTCGCTCTTCGTCATCACCGACAAGACCGTCTTCTACGCCGAGATGGGCGGTCAAGCCGGCGACACCGGCACCGTGGCGGCGGTTTCCAACCGCCAAGCCCCTGTCGAAATCACCGGCACCCAACAGATCGGCCAAGCCCGCGCCCACATCATCGATCCGTCCGCGTCCATCAAAGTCGGCGACATCGTCACGCTCAAGCTTGACCCGCAACGCCGCCGCCCGATCGAAGCTCACCACACCGCCACCCACCTTCTCCACTGGGCCTTGCACGAAGTCGTCTCCGCGGACGCAGCGCAGCAAGGTTCCTCGGTCGATGAGAACCGCCTGCGCTTCGATTTCAACAGCGCCGCCGTCACCCCCGCGCAACTCGCAGCGATGGAGGAAAAGGTCAATGCCGCCATTTCCGCCAACGATTCCGTTTCATGGAAAGAAGTCTCTCACGCCTCCATCAAGGGTCGCGGCGACATCATGCAATTCTTCGGCGACAAATACGGCGACCTTGTCCGCGTCGTCCAGATCGGCGGCGAACCCGGCTCGCTCACAGGCTATTCGCAGGAACTCTGCGGCGGCACCCACGTCCGCAACACCGGCGAGATCGGCCTTTTCAAAATCAAATCCGAAGGTGCCATCGCCTCCGGTGTCCGCCGCATCGAAGCCGTCTGCGGCGCTAGCGCGCTCGCTTATCTCCGCGATCTCGTCGTCCAGCTAGCGCAGGAATCCGATGCCATCCAGGCCAAGCTCGCGCCGATCAATGCCAAGCTCGCCAGCATCGGCGAGCCTCCTGTCACCCTCTCCCCGCCGCCGGTCCTCAATGCCGACGCCCTCTTCGCCGCCGGTCACATCGGCAACATCAACGCCGCCCTGACCGAAGTCCGCGCCGCCCTCGAATCCGGCAAAGACGCCGTGATCGAAGCCGAGAAACATTTCAAAAAACTCCAAGCCTCCGCCGCCGCATCTCTAGCAGACGAAGCCCTCGCCGAACTCATAGCGTTAGGAAAACCCATCATCGCCTCCTTCGAGTCCGACGCCTCGCTCCTCCAAGAACTCCAGAACGGCCTCAAGAAAAAGCAATTCGCCGGCCCCGCGCTGCTCATCGTCGATGACGGCGAGAAACTCCACCTCGCCATCTATTGCGGCGAGTCCGCCCTCGCGAAAGGCCTCAGAGCCGGCGACCTCCTCCACGATCTAGCAGCCCTCGCTGGCGGCAAAGGCGGCGGCAAGCCGGATCAAGCAAGAGGTGCTGCGCCCGAGCGCGAAAAACTCGAAGAAATTAAATCCGCCGCCGCCGCGAAATTCTAACCCAAGGAGCGGCGGACTCCGATCCGCCGCAGTCCATGAAAAATCAATGAGGTGCGCTAAGTCGCCATTCATTGGCACCCCATGGACATGGCGATTCGGAGATAGCCATTCCTGAGTGCCCATTCGCTAAAACCGTCGTGCATGAAACCGCAGACCATGTTTTCATGGCGCAAGTGAGCGGACGCGCGGTGCAACTGGACGGGCTGAGGGCGATCGCGATGCTGGCGATTTGCTGGGATCATTGGTGCCCGGTGGGCTGGCCGCGGGTGTTTCCGTTCGAAATCTTCCTGTTCTTTTTCCTCGTTCTAACTGGCTATCTGATCACCGGCTCGCTGCTCCGCGAGCGGGACCGCAGCGAGGCGCGCGGCGGGGCTTGGAAGGCGGAGGCACTCAAGAACTATCAGCTCCGGCGCGGCTTGCGGATTCTCGCGCCGTATTATGCCGCGCTGGCGCTGGCCTGGCTGGTGTGGGCGCCGGATGCCCACTCGTCGCTGGCGTGGTATGTCTTTCACCTATCTAACATCCACATGGCTCTGCTCGACCATTGGCCGGCGGGGACTAATCATTTCTGGTCGTTGGCGATCCAGCAGCAGTTCTATCTGATCTGGCCGTTCGTGATTTGGTTCGTGCCACGGAAATGGCTGGTCGCGGCGATTCTAGGGTTCGCGGCGGTCGGCCCGCTGGCGCGGATGTTTCATGACAATCTGTTGCCGTGGTTCGCTAGGCCGGAATTGTTGACGTGGGCGACCTTCGACTACTTCGGCATCGGCGGGCTGTTAGCGCTGGCGGTGCATCGTGGGATGGCGCTGGAAAGTCCGGGGCTGCGCTGGCTGGCGGCGCTCGGTTTAGCCGGCTATCTCGGGATTTTCTGGTCGCACGAATGGGGTTGGCCGAGTTTCGGGCTGCGGGCGTTTCAGCAGACCTTGCTATCAATCGCGCTGTGCGGCCTGATCGCGGCGGGGTCGGTGGGTTTTCCTGGAATTTTGAAAAGCCTGCTAGAGCATCCGCTGTTGCAGCGGGTTGGGCAAGTTTCCTACGGGATCTATCTCTTTCACAACCTCGCGCCGCTGGTCGCAGGCAAACTATTCTGGTTCCTCTGGGACGCTCCATTCGAGACCGCAAGCGGCGCAGTTTTAAAAATCGTCAGCTACGCGGCGGTGACGTGGGGACTCACTCTGGCGTCGTGGCGCTGGATCGAGCAGCCGCTGCAAGGCGTGCGTGCCAAGCTAGACCCACGCTAGGAGCGAAGAAATTGCGGCGGACTCCGCTCCATGAATGCTCGTGAAAAAGCCGTCCGGGGTGACAGCCGGTTTCAGCCAGCTCTGGAAAATTGGCATGAAATGCGCACTCTAAGCCGCACCGGACTCGACAACTCCCCGGTCGATACCCATCTTGCCGGTCCACCTCTATTGACGCAAGAATCCGATCTGTCGCAGCCCGGATCCATCCACCCGATCCGGCAGTTTGATCCCAACGCTCAAGCTGACCCCGACATTTCAACCACGCTCACTCCTCGATCCCACCGACTCATCATGGCTTCTTCTTTTCTCCCGAAACCCTTCGCCCACCATTACGAAATCGCTCCCGAATACGCCAAGAGCGCCGCCTATTTTTCCTGCGAGTTTGCCATCGACCAGAGTTTCAAGATCTACTCAGGTGGCCTCGGTTTCCTCGCCGGCTCGCACATGCGGGCAGCCGCCGACCGCCGCCAGAACCTTTGCGGCATCGGGATCTTGTGGACTTACGGCTACTACAACCAGGCCCGCGGCGAGGATCGCGAGCTGGCCGTGCAGTTCCGGAAAAAGGAATACGCGTTCCTTCAGGACACCGGCATCCGCTTCACCGTGCCGGTCCATGGCCACCCGGTGTGGGTGAAAGCGATGTTTCTCCCCGGCGATATTTTTAACACAGTGCCGATGTTTTTCCTCAGCACCGATGTCGAGGAAAATGACCCGCTGTCGCGCGCCATCACCCATCGCCTTTATGATCACGACCACCTGCGGCGCATCGCCCAATACATCGTCCTCGGTGCCGGCGGCGCTCGTCTGCTAGACGAACTCGGCGTGGACCCAGCGATCTGGCATCTCAACGAAGCGCACGGACTTTCCGCCGCCTTTCACATCTACGAGAAACATCGCAGCCTCGCCGAGGTGAAGAAGCGCCTCGTCTTCACCACCCACACTCCCGAGGAGGCGGGAAATGAAAAACACCGCTTCAACCTGTTGCGCGACTTCTCGTTTTTCGGCAGCGTGCCCGAAGAAGAAGTCCGCCAGATCACCGGCATTGATGGCGATGAGTTCAACCACTCGCTCGCCGCCCTCCGCCTCGCCCGCATCGCTAACGGCGTCTCAAAACTCCATGGCGAAGTCTCCCGCCACATGTGGCAGAGCTACCCTAACATCTGCAAAATCACCCACGTCACCAACGCCCAGAACAAGAAATACTGGGCGGACCACGGCATCGAACACGCCCGCACTCGCGGCGACATCGAGGAGCTGCAACACCGCAAGCGTGAACTCAAGGAGCGCTTGTTCCGCGTCGTCGCCGACCAGACCGGTAAGCTCTTCAAGCCGAATGTGCTCACCCTCGTCTGGGCCCGCCGCTTCGCCGGCTACAAGCGCCCCGACCTGATTGCCCGCGACATGAAACTCTTCCGCGAGCTCATCCACGGCAACGACTACCCGATCCAAATTATCTGGGCCGGTAAACCGTATCCGTTCGACTATTCCGCCATCGACACCTTCAACCACCTCATCCGTCTAACGAAAGACTATCCGAACGCCACCGTCCTCGTCGGCTACGAGTTAGAGCTTTCTCGTTTCCTTAAAAACGGTTCCGACCTCTGGCTCAACAACCCAGTCGTCACCCGCGAAGCGTCCGGCACCTCCGGCATGACCGCCGCCATGAACGGCTCCATCAACATCTCCACCTACGACGGCTGGGTCTGTGAGTTCGCCAAGGACGGCCACAACTCATTCATCATCCCGCCCGCCGATCCATCGCTCAGTCACGAAGATCGCGACCGCCACGACCTGCTAGGTTTCTACAAAGCGATGAAGGAAACCATCCTGCCGCTCTACTACGACAAGCCCGACGAGTGGAATCAACTCGTCCTCAACTCGATGAACGACGTCGTCCCGTTCTTCGACGCCGACCGGATGGTGGACGAGTATTACAAGAAGATCTACGACTAGCGTAGCTGCCGCGTCTCGCGGCAGGCCGTGATGGATGCGTCTCGCTTCCATTCTTCTCCCAATGAATCCCGCCAGTCTAGCAGCCACCCTCGCCGCCCTCATCGGCGCGGAAAAAGTCACCACCGCCGCCGAGATCCTCGCGGCTAACTCGGGTGATAAATGGTCCGCCAGCCACCCGCCGGACGTCGTCGTTTTCGCTGAATCTGCGGGCGATGTCTCTGCCGTCCTGAAATTCGCGAACGAGCAAAAAATCCCCGTCACCACCCGTGGCGCGGGCTTCGGCTACGTCGGCGGCGCGGTGCCAGTCCACGGCGGGATCGTTCTATCAACCGCCCGGATGAACCGCATCCTCGGCATCTATCCAGAGGACGGCGTGGCCATCGTGCAGCCCGGCGTAATCACCGGCGAGCTGCAAACCGCAGCCCACGCCGTCGGTTGGGAATACCCGCCCGATCCCGCCTCGCTCAAGGACTGCTCGATCGGCGGCAACATCGCCACCAACGCCGGTGGCCCGCGTTGTTTGAAATACGGCGTGACCCGTAGTTACGTGTTAGGACTCGAAGTCGTGCTGGCCTCCGGCGAAATCCTCCGCACCGGCGGACGGCTTCACAAAAACAAAACCGGCTTCGATCTCGTCGGGATTTTCACCGGCTCGGAAGGCATGTTAGGCATCATCACCGAGGCCACGCTGCGGCTGATCCCCAAGCCCGCCAGCCGCGCGATGCTTGCCGCGATTTTCCCCGAGTTCGAAATGGCCGCCGCCGCCGTCCAAGCCATCCTCAACGCCGGTCATCTCCCCTCCGCCCTCGAAATCACCGATACCTTCACCCTCGCCGCTGCTAGAAAGAAGCTCGGAGCCGAAACCTTCCCGCCCGGCGACGCCCATCTCATCGTTGAGATCGACGGCCGCCCCGCTGCCACGCTTTCCGAGATCGAGGAACTCCATCTGCTCCTAACCGCCCTCGGTGCCACCTTCATCGAGCGCGCCCCGGACGAAGCCTCGTGCGAGCGCATCTGGAAACTCCGCCGCGAGTTTTCCTTCTCCCTCCGCGACACCGGCCTCACCAAGCTCAACGAGGACATCGTCGTTCCGCGCTCCAAGCTTGTCGAACTCGTCACCTTCGCCCGCCAGTTAGAAAAAGACACCGGCATCCCCATCGCCTGCTTCGGCCATGCTGGCGACGGCAACATCCACACCAATCTGATGGTCCGCGACTACGAGGACCCGCAAATCCGCGCCCACGCCGATGCCGCGCTCGACCTGTTATTCACCTGGGTCCTTGCTAACCACGGAGCCATCACCGGCGAGCACGGCGTCGGCCTCGCCAAAAAACCTTGGATCCGTCAAGCCCTTGGCGAAGTCTCCTTCGCCACCCACCGCGCGTTCAAGTACGCCCTCGATCCTAACGGCATCCTAAATCCCGGGAAATTTTTGGATTAAGGAGAATGGACGCTTCGTCCATTCGGCCTTTAGAAATCCAGATAGATCTCGGTCCTGCGGTTGGCGCGGCGGCCTTCTGGGTTGTCGCCGCCGGTCTCGGTGAGGTTGGGGCGGCGGGGTTGGCTGTCGCCTTTGGCGACGGTGACGATCTGGGCGGAAGCGACGCCTGCTTTGGTGAGGTAGTCGCGGACGACATCGGCGCGGCGCGAGGAGAGGCTGTTATTGTAATGCTTGGTGCCCAGCGCATCGGTATGGCCGCTGAGGGTGATTTTTTTTCCCGGATCTGAGCGCAGGATCTGGGTGACGATCTCTAACTGGCGGCGGGTGCGTGGGTTCATGACGTCTTCGTCGAACTCAAAGTAGAGCGCCAAGGTGTCGCCGCCGGCGGGGTTTTTGACGAGCGGCGAGTAGTAGAGATCGCCGCCGGCGACGCGGCGGGAGTAGTCGGCGAGGAGTTGGTTGAGGTTGATTTCCGAGACAATCCAGTTAGACGGCATGGGCGGCTGCCTCATGGTCATGGCGAACTGGGCGCTCTGCGAGGCATCGGCGGTCTCGACATTGGCGAGGTAGCCGACGGTGTCCGCGCGCTGGAACATCGAGCGCAGGGGCTTGTTTTTGCGGAGCCGGTAGCCGCCTTCTTCAAACAAGATGCAGAGTCCGGCGATCTTGGCGTCCGAGACCGCTGCGGGGTCCACGAAGGCGCGGGCGAATTCGAAATCCTGCTTGAGAACGGCTTGGAGAAAGGCGTCGGCCACGCCCAGTGAATCGGCGAAAACTGCCTTCGGTATGGGTTCGCCGGCAGCGGGTGGGAGGGTGATTTTTTCGACCGACCACTTGTCGTTGTTGCGGCGGAGATCGAGGAAAATGCGGTCGCGGCCGGGTTCCATGCCCTCGAGTTCGAGCGCCCAGCGGGAGCGGGCGTTGAGTTCGAGTTCGCCCACTTCGCGGATGCCGTCGGGCTGGCGGACGCGGAACGGGACGGCCGAGAGGGCTTTGAGCCGGGCGACCATTTGGGAGTCGAGGACGTCCTTGCCGAGCAGGCGTCCGACCTTCGCGAGATCACCGGCTTCGAGGGCTTTGGCGATTTGCGCGACCAGCTCGGCAGGGTCCGCCGCAGCCGCGCCGATGCCGAGGTCTGCGAGCACGGTTTCGGGTTTTTCCGGTGGGGTCGGTTCGCTGAGACTGGGGATGAGCGGCGGCGCGACGAGAACCTTCACGGGAGCCTGAGTCACGGTCACCACCTTGGTTTTCGCTCCTGCACGGCGGATCAAGATGACCAAGGCCAGCGCCGCGAGCACGGCGGCGAGGCCGAGGAAAAAGTAGGGAAGCTTGGATCGTTGCATGGGAGAGTCGGTTAAAAACGCGGTGGGATGGGGCTAAATTTCAGCCGCCCCTGATCATTCTTGGCGGGTCAACGCGGGTAAATTCACGCGCACCACTTGGCCACTGCGGACGAGCTGGAGCGTGGTGTCCTGCACGGCGGCGGAGGCGGCGAGGTAGAGGAAAAACTCGCTGGCATTGTTGAGCGGCGAGTTGTTCACCGTCAGGATGAGATCGCCCGCTTTTAGCTGCTCAGCGGCGAGGCTCTTGTCCGTTAGACCAGTCACCAGCACGCCGCGAAAGCCGCGCTGGCGTTCCTGTACCGACAAGTCCCGGACTTGGATTCCCAGCGCCTGCAAGACTTCGTCGGGATTGCGGGTGCGACCCTGGCTGGACTCTGCCGTGGAAAGTGGGACTAACGGTTTGGCCGCATTGCTTTCTGCGATGGTTGCCTTCAACTGCAACGACTCGCCCTTCCGCCACACGTCCATGGTGATCGACTGCCCGACTTTTGCCCGCTGGACCAGCGCGATGAGCTGCGACGAGGACTTGATTTTCTCCTCGTCTAGCGACCGCACGATATCGCCATATTGCAATCCGGCGGTCTGTGCCGGCGAGCCGGCGAGCACGCCAAGCACCGCCGCGCCCCCCTCACCCTCGTAGTTCAGGACCGCCCGCACCGTCGCGTCCACATCTCGCACTTGAGTGATGCCGAGAAATCCGCGGATCGGCCGGCCACGCTCAAGGATCTGGAACAGCGAGTCCTTCACGTCGTTCGAAGGAATGGAGAACCCCACGCCGATAAACCGCTGTTTCTTCTTGTCCGTTTCATCGGAAAAAATGGCGACGTTGATGCCAATGATTTCACCGCGCAGGTTGACCAGCGGGCCACCGGAATTTCCCGGATTGATGGCGGCATCCGTTTGGAAAAGATCCCGCTGGTTGTCGGAAAGCGAGCGCTCTTTGGCGGAAATGATGCCCTGCGTGACCGTCTCGCCCAAGCCGAAGGGATTGCCCACCGCCATCACGATCTGGCCGACTTTGACTTGGGCCGAGTCGCCGAGTTTCAGCGGTTTGAAGGTCTCATTCGCGTCGATCTTGAGCACCGCGATGTCTAGCAGCGTGTCGTCGCCGATGAGATGGGCGGTGTAGGTTTTCCCGCCATGGAGGGTCACGCGGATGTCTTTCTGGCCGGCGATGACGTGATGATTGGTCATGACGTGGCCCTCGCGGGTGACAATCACTCCAGAACCCTGGCCTTGGGTGGGATAGTCGCGGACCTGGGTGCCGCCGCTAAACACGTCGAAAAGTCGCTCGCTGCGGATGCCGGTGGTATCAATGCTCACCACCGAGGGGACCACCGCTTCCGTGAGTTTGGCATACTCATTGTTGAGCCGGGAAAGCAGTTCCATCTCGCCCAGTTCCAGCGGTGCCTTGTCGGGAAGCGTGAATGCTTCCGGGTGAAATTGACCGGATTTTTCCGAAAACCCAGGGATCAAGCTGCGCAGATCCCCCCCTGAACGCCACGTCCGCAGCACCGTGACGGCGATGAACGCGGTGATAAATACGGCAACAAGCGACAGCAAACGACGAAAAGCAGGATTCATGGAACGGGCGGAGGACGCCTCCCAGCATGACCACGAATCGCAAACAGCCAAGCCCGGAAACAGCCAGAAAACCGACCCACCTCGGGTAAAAATATAATTCTTCCGTCTTGGCCCCGCGCTTAGGCTCTGAGATGAAAACTGCCATGCGTATTCCCATCGTTTTAGTTTGTTCCGCGATGTTGTTCCACGTCGGGCACGCGGAAAGCCTGTCCGACGCGGATCGCGAGACGGTGTTAGGCAACCTCGAGAAAATCCGCGCAGCGGCCGAATCCAAGTCGGATGCCAAGTTTAAGATCGCCTTGGCCGCTTACCGCAATGCCATTGGCAACGCCGACGCCGCCGTCGAACTCTACGTCAACTGCATGGAAAAAGTGAACTTCGAAGAGCTTCACAAGAAGGCCGCCGATTTCCGCGAGTGGAAAGCCAAGGAACGCGAGAAACTCGCCGAACCCGGCCTGCGCCTGGCACTCCGCCACCAGCTCCGGTGGTTGATGCTCACACTCGAAGCCGCTTCGGAAAAACCGGACCGCGTCAAACTCGCCGGCGACGCCCAAGAAGCCCTCGATTCCATTTTCCGCGACGCGGACAAGCTCAAGAACCAACAGGAAATTCTCTCCCAGACCGTGACCTCCACCGTCTTTGCACGCGCCTATGACATCAACCATCTGAAGGTGGAAAAATGGGCGTTCTCACCCATCGAGATCGATGCCATTTACGACGAAATCCTGCTGCCCCCCTATCGGAAACCTTCCACACTGGCCACCTTGCGAGCTGGTTGGCTCAAACGCATCCAGCAGGAAACCGTGAAAATGGAACTTTGGTCCGCAGATCCACGAGAGCTGCGAGACAATCGCGAGAAAAAGCGAAGTGCCATGGCGTCCGACATGCAGTCACCGGAGTACCTGAAATTTATCGAGGAAGATTTGCCAAAACTTCAGTGGAAAATGGAGGTCGATCTTTACACCTACGGCGACCAAGCGGGCGCGTCCGTCCGCATGCTCGCCCTGCTCGGAAAATACATCGGCCATCCGTCCGCCCGCGAGTGGGCCGATGAAATGAAGAAGCTGCTCAAGCCCGAAGTCGCGGTCACGGTGCGGAAAGTCGGCGAAGTCACCGCGCCGTGACTCAATCACGCCGGCATCTGCTTCAGAGCGACTGGTATGGAAGGCGGCGAACTGGGTGGTCATGACTTCCACGATCCACTTCGCCCATCATTTCTTCGCATAAACCAACCCAGTGCGTGACGGCGTATAAATCTGCATCACTCCCTGTTCTGAAACCGGATAGCCGAACGCATGGTCGATGCGACCGTGACCGCCGGTGTCTGATTGATCAGAGTCTAACACCAGCTCGCGGGTTTCTAGGCCGGGCACATGCACGGGATAGCCGAAGACGGAGTTAGAGGTGGAGAAATTAAATACAAATATCATATTCGCCCGTTCTGCGACGATGATTTTCTGGCCTTCGTCGATGTAGAGATTCTGCGCGGGCGGAGTGGCGAGGAGGTTGGTTTTCTTCGCGAAATCCATGAGCTGTCTGTCAAACTCAGCGAGCCAACCATATTTTAACTCTGGGTTATCCACTAGCGACCACTGGCGGCGGCAGTAGTGATAGGACCAGCCATTGCCCTCGCGCGGGAAATCCAGCCACTCGGGATGGCCGAATTCATTGCCCATGAAAGTGAGCCAACCTTCGCCGCCTAACACCAGCGTCACCAGCCGGATTAACTTATGCAATGCGATCCCGCGCTCGATGACCGGGTTCGGATCGTTCTTGGCCATGTGCCAATACATTTCCTTGTCCATCAGCCAAAACGCTAGCGTCTTGTCACCGACGAGCGCTTGGTCGTGGCTTTCCGCGTAGGCGATGGTCGCCTCGCCGTGGCGTCTGTTAGCGAGGACGCCCCACAGCTCGCCCATGTTCCAGTCCTCATCGCGACTATGCTTGAGCAGCTTGATCCAGTAGTCCGGGATACCCATCGCGAGGCGGAAGGAAAACCCGAGTCCACCATCCACGATCGGACGGCAGAGACCCGGCATCCCAGACATATCTTCCGCGATTGCGATTGCTCCCGGCTTGAGATCCTGAATCAACTTTGAGGCGAGTTTTAAATAGAGAATGGCCATATCATCTGCGTCCGCCCCGAAGTAATCCTCATAACTGCCGAAGGACTTATTCCCACGAGAATAGTATAACATCGAGGTCACCCCATCGAAGCGGAAGCCATCGAAGTGGAACTCCTCAATCCAATAGCGAATATTAGATAATAAGAACTGCCGGACCTCTGGGCGACCGTAGTCGAAGCATTTCGAGTCCCAGCCCGGATGGTCACCGAGCGGGCCGTCATGGAAATACTGGTGGCCGGAGCCATCGAAGTTATTGAGTCCCTCCGCCATGTTTTTCACGGCGTGCGAGTGGACCACATCTAGCAACACGGCGATCCCTAGGCCATGCGCGGTATCAATGAGATACTTCAAATCCTCCGGCGTGCCGAAGCGCGAGCACGGCGCAAAGAACGACGAGACATGATAACCGAACGAGCCATAATACGGATGCTCCTGCACCGCCATCATCTGCAAAGTATTATAACCCGCCTTAGCCACGCGGGGTAATACACTATCCGCAAACTCCCGATAGGTATGCACTCGCGGTGCCTCGCCACCCATCCCGACATGGGATTCATAAATCAATGGCGCAGTGATCGTCGCCGGACTAAACTCATGTTTCCAAACATAAGGCTGCGGGGTGTTCCAGATTTGCCCACAGAAATCATGGGTGGTGGGATCCTGCACCGCCCGCCGGATGCACGCCGGAATCCGGTCCCGCCGCGAGCCGTCCGCACCCACGAT
This sequence comes from Akkermansiaceae bacterium, assembly GCA_043735445.1. Classification (GTDB taxonomy): domain Bacteria; phylum Verrucomicrobiota; class Verrucomicrobiia; order Verrucomicrobiales; family Akkermansiaceae; genus Luteolibacter. The sequence continues at coordinate 12,386 of JAYTEI010000343.1, forward strand.
GTGAAGCTTAACCTTTTGGCCGTGGACCAGCGCATCGCCCGGTAAAACTAACGACCAGACACCACTGTCAGATGATACTAACGGATGCGCCTCGCGGTCCCAGTTATTGAAATCGCCGATTAGCGACACCGCCTTAGCCGCCGGTGCCCACTCGCGGATCGTCCATTGATTGGAGGTCGGGTGGAAATGAATCCCCACATATTTATGGCCGGTGGCGTAGGCAACGAGCGTTTTCGAACCTTGCTCGATGTCCGCTAGAGCGTCGGTGAACTGCTGCATCCGGCGCTCAATGGCCCCTTGATGCGGTTCAAGCCACGGATCGTCTTGGACAAGTTTTGGTCTCTCTGTCATTGCGCCGGAGATTGACGAATCCCGCTGCCAGCGGGAAGCCAAATCCTCGGTGCCAGTGGTTACAAGGAGATAAGCCACGATGTCAGGGCTTCCATCATTGTCGGTAGCAGTCGGAAAAACCAAACAACCCCATCCAACTTCTTTTTCCTTCTTTCCATGCCTCCCGGGAACATTCATGACTCACGACTATGAGCGATGGAACCCTAGCCCAGCAGCCAAGATCCGAGCGGAGAAACCAGCCATTTCCATGGGGCGCAGTGGCGATTTCCCTGGCCGTGGTGTTAGCCACATCCATCGCGGCAGGCAGTTGGAAAGATGTCCGCAAGCGACCGGAAAAAAACAATATCCGGATTACTGGCTCGGCCCGGAAGCGGATCGTATCCGACTTGATTCAATGGTCCGCAGCCA
>JAYTEI010000344.1:0-2729 GCA_043735445.1 Akkermansiaceae bacterium
CTGCTCTACAAGTCCCGCTGGGACGTGGAAAAGGTCTTTGATGAGTTCAAAAACAAACTCGGCGAAACCAAATCCTGGGCCAGCACCGCGAACGCGAAAGGGAGTGATGGAAGAAATCCAGGATGACAACGGCACGGTGCAGACCGTGCGGACAAGCGTGACAGAGGGAGAAGGCCAGCGTCATTTTTTTCGCCTCCGTGTCACAAACCGAGATTGACCGACAGAAATCTCCATCGCTCACAGTAGGAAACCACGACGGTGACCTGCTTTAAACATCAGACAGCAGAATGGCAGACAGCACTACACATCTTTATGCGTATTGCCGCTTTCACCCAGACGGGGCAAGCTGGTTGCTCAAGAAGTTTCAGACCGACAATTCCCGAATTCACCACTCATAATCCCGCCATCTCCAATGAAATTCAGCCACTATTCACTCTTGTTAGCCATGCACTGCGGTCTTTCCGCACATGCTGCGGAACCCAATGTCTCTCCCACCCCCAAGGACGGCCTCGCAGCCGCTCCCTCCGCCGAGACCCCCGCGGAATATCAGGACCGAATGAAATGGTTCAACGACGCCCGCTTCGGCATGTTCATCCACTTGGGCTTGTATTCGGAGGCAGCCGGAAACTTCAAGGGCAAACCCATCGGCAGCCTGGGCGAGTGGATGCAGAGCACAGGCACCATCCCTGCCGCCGAATACCGCGAGGAGCTTCTGCCGAAGTTCAACCCGGTGAAATACGATCCCGAGTCTTGGGTCGTCGCCGCCAAAAGCGCGGGCATCAAATACATCGTCATCACTTCCAAGCACCATGACGGATTCGGCCTTTGGGATTCGAAACTGACGGATTGGGATGTGGGTTCCTCGCCTTACAAAAAGGACCTGCTCAAGCCGCTCGCCGATGCCTGTAAAAAACACGGCATCAAGTTCTGCCTCTATCATTCCATCATGGACTGGTCCCACCCGGAGTATGGCGAAAAGCAACCTTGGCGCGGCAATGCCTCCAATCCGAATCCAGACATGGAAAAATTCACAGCCTACCTGAAAGGCCAGCTGAAGGAACTCGTCGATGCCTACCATCCCGGCATCCTCTGGTTTGACGGCGAATGGGAAAGCGCATGGACGCACGAACGCGGCGTGGATCTTTATCAATACCTTCGCAAGCTCGATCCCAAACTCATCATCAACAACCGCGTGGACAAAGGCCGCGCCGGCATGCAAGGCCACACCACCGATGCCAAATTCAAGGGCGACTACGGCACTCCCGAACAGGAAATCCCCGCCATCGGATTCGGCGAGGGAGTCGCATGGGAATCTTGTATGACCATGAACGACACCTGGGGATTCAAAAGTGCCGATCAAAATTGGAAATCCACGGAAACCCTCGTCCGCAACCTCATCGACGTCGCCAGCAAGGGCGGCAACTACCTACTCAACGTAGGCCCCACCGGCGAAGGGGAAATCCCCCCCGTTTCGCTGGAGCGACTGGCTGCCATCGGCCAATGGATGAAGGTCAACGGCGAGTCGATCCATGGCACCAGCGCATCGCTTTTTCCCAGAGTTTCATGGAAGGGCCGCTCCACCACCCGGATCGCACCCGATGGAACCTCCACAATCTATATGCATGTTTTCGATAAACCGGACAAAGGGGAAACCCTCCTGCGCGGCCTCCAAACCAAGCCGGAAACCGCCCGCATTCTCGGAACCAAAACCGATCTGAAAATCTCCGGCAATCCCGGAAAATTTATGATTCAACTTCCCGATGCCGGGTTGGACCCGATCGCCACGGTCGTCGCGCTGACCTTCAAATCCAAACCGCTCGTTGAAAGGACGTTCATCGAGCCGGATGAAACGGGAGCGGTTGAACTTCCCTACAACGAGGCCACTCTGCACGGGAGTCTGAGAATTGAAAACAACCACATCGGCTGGTGGATCAACGACAATGACCACGTCTCCTGGCAGGCGATGATTCCCGAAGGAATCTATCAAGTTCTCATCGACGGCTCATGCGCATCCGGCGGATCCGAAATGAAACTGACAAGCGGCAGCGCCGAAGTTCCTGTTTCCATCCCGGTCACAGGGTCATGGGATACATTCACCCAAATCGACGCAGGAACCATTCAAATCACCGGGAAAGGCCCGGTGGATCTGAGCCTGCGCGGTGTCTCGCGCAAGGGTGAAGGCTTTATCAACCTGCGTTCGATCAGACTGACCAAGAAACCTTGAGCCACTAGAAACACCATAAAACACCTCATCATCGCCGCATTCCTATGCAAGGTATTCGCCAGTCCCACGACGGCTGCCGAAGCCGTATCTTCTATCAGCATCACCCAGCCGACCGACCGCGCCATTTTCCAACGCGATAAGGACGGCGTGGCCGAAGTGCCGGTGGTTGTCTCGATGAAGGACGGATTGGCGGATACCGTCGAGGTTCGCGCCCTTAACCGCAAAACCCAAGTCCCGGTGAAGGATTGGGAAAAAGTCAGTGATGCCATGAAGCTGACCCTGCCCGCCGGTTGGTATCAGCTCGAATTCCGCGCGATGAAAACCGGCGCGTGAATGGGGTACCAGTGAAAGCGCCGGGATAAACCGGCTCGAAATAGAGAATGAAAGAGTCTTACAAAGAAAACTTAGCCACGAACCCTACGCTGGGAGCAGTAATGCTCCGGGTGTAGCATGGGGGAGTGGAGACACAGGCCAGCCACCCGAGCTCCGAAATCAAAGTTCCCGT
>JAYTEI010000345.1:0-2722 GCA_043735445.1 Akkermansiaceae bacterium
ATGGCCACCGCGTCGAAGAAATCATTTTTCCCGGTGTTGCTGGCTTTGAGATAAGCCTGTTGGGAAATAGGCGGCGGCGGTCCGGCCTCCTGGATCCCACTCCAATCCGCTGCCTCCAATCCCTCCGGCGGGGCAGCGCCCAACTCAGACAATCCCGCGAAAAATAACGGGAGACAGACGGCGCAAGTTTGAAATGGGCGAAGATTCATGGCTGATAGACTGCGTTAAAACGGCGTGAGAAGGCAACGGACATCTCAAGTAGCGGCGAAATTCCTGCTACTTCGGCAGCCGGATTTTTTTTCCGAGATGGCTTGGCCGGGTATTGAGGAAATTCACGTCGAGCCACATTTTCACTCGTGCTCCCACCTCGCGGACACGGGTTTTCAGCCCGGCCTGGGTCTCCATATCGCGGGCATTGAAGCCATACGCCTCGATCCCGTTGGCCTTGGCTAGATAGATCGCCCGTTCGTTTTGGAAGCGCTGGCTGATCATTAAAATCGAGTTTGTCCCGTAAATTTCCTTAGCCCGCACCACCGAATCCAAAGTCCTGAGTCCCTTCGGATCGCACACGATCCGGTCGCTAGGGATTCCCCGCTCGACGAGCGCCTGCTTCATTTTCTCCGGCTCGTTGTAGTACGGGCTGCTGTCATTGTCGCCGGAGACGATCAAGGTTTCCAGTTTGCCCGCTTTCCAGACCCTCACTGCGGCATCGATCCGGTAGCGGAAATACAAGTTTTCCCGCCCGTTCACTCGGTCCGTCGTGCCGAAGACCAGCCCCACCTTGGTCGCCGGAATCGCGGAAACCTCGGTAAATAATCGCCCGCGCGAAGCCCAGTTCGGCGTAAAATTGGCATACGTCACCACCCCGAGAAACAGCACCAGCCCTGCCCCCACGATGACGCACAGCCGCCGCAGCCAGCGCCTGATCCAGCTTTTCTTGGCCGGCTTCATCCTCGTCGCGTGGGTTGGAGTTCCTCCGCCCGCCGCGGCCATTGCAGCAGCGCTTTCACCGCATCCGCGAACCCGCCGACGAGTGGCTCCTCCGGCGCGATCACCCGCAGCCGATTGGCCGTCTCCACGAAGCGGACCTCGGAAAACCGCCCGATCAACTCGCCATCCACTTCCACCGGCACTTCTCGATCTGCCCTCACGATGAATTCCTCTGCCTGGAAATAACTCGTCGATTCCATCAAGTCGATGCCGCCAAAAGCCAACCCGCGCAGTGAGTCTAACACCAGCCGGTAGCCGGCTTCCTTATAAACCAGCACGTCCAGCTTCGAGTCATGATTGTTCGCATTGCGGAAAAACTTAAATTGCCCGCCATACAGCGAGCCGTTCCCAGCCAGCACCGCCACCCCCTCCTCGCGCCTGCCGTCCGCACAAATCACCTCAATCTGCGGGGGGCGCTCACCCAGCACTTTCACCGCCGCCACCAAGTAAGCCAGCGGACCTAACATTTTTTTCAACTCCCACGTCGTTTCCTCGATGACCATCGCATCGAACCCCACCCCCGCCATCTGCACGAATGGCGAGCCATTCGCCTCAAACAAATCCACCTCTCTCACGAACCCGCGCTCGATGACCAAGAACGCCCGCTCCAGCGAGTCGAACGGAATCCCCATTTCTCGGGCGAAAACATTCATCGTCCCAGCCGGCAGCACCCCCAGTAGCGACCTCGATCCCGCAAGTCCACTGACCACCTCATTAAGCGTGCCATCCCCGCCGGCGGCGATCACCACCGGCTCGCCCGCCGCCGCGAAACGGGCCGCCAGTTCCCGCGCCTCGCCCGCGTGATTCGTCGCAAACAGTGCGAACCGATTCGCATGGCTCATCAAAAACCGCAACACCCGTCCACCCTTCTGGCTACGCGCCCGAGGGTTGAAAATGACCGGGTAGCGGTGCGCTTTCTCCACGCGCGATTCTTCACCCATCACCGCCACCACCGCAATGCGTTTTCACCCCAGCGCCTCCACCAACTCGCATCGCTGCAAAAAAGCCGCAGAATATCTTTCTCGCCGTCCCAGTCTTCCGGACCGCGAAATTGATTTCGCCTGAATCACGACCAAGCACCTACCCACCACCCTCAACCTCACCCCTTCCAACTATTTCGACGGCTTGGCCAGCTCGCGCCGCCTCAACATGTTCATCTCCCTCGAACGCCAAGACAAAGTAGAACTCCGCAAAGCGCCACATCCCAAAGCTTCACATCCCAAAGCGCCACGTCTCAAAGCTTCACGTCCCAAAGCTTCACGTCCCAAAGCTTCACGTCCCAAAGCGCCACTTGAATAATACGTTATTTAGCTAATTAACGAATTGATTAAGTCGAGTTTTAAGCCTGAAAAGGAAGATGGTAACCACTGATTTCACTGATTTCACTGATTGAACTGATTTCACTGATTGAACTGATTTCACTGATTTTTAGAAGGTTGGAAAGGATTAGAAGGTCACTCAAAAGGTGAGTCGAATTGCTGCCCTTTCTTTCAGTATAATCAGTCAAAATCAGCGCAATCAGTGGTAAATCTCGTAGCTGACACCTTTGTCATTTTCCTTTCTAGGGTTAGTCACTACCTCGGCAGTCTCATCCCGCAATCGGCCGCACGTTTCGCGCGACTGGAGCGCGGTCACTGGGGAGGTTGCGAAATCCGCAACCACTGGGTGCGCGATGTTTTGTTTGAGGAGGACGGCACCCTCTCCAAAAACCTCAACCTCAACCTCAACCTCA
>JAYTEI010000346.1:0-6019 GCA_043735445.1 Akkermansiaceae bacterium
GCGGGGCCGTATTGGGCTGGAGCGCTGATGTCTGAAGGGAATTCCGCAGTGACGAGGCTGCCGCAGTGGGGGCAAATCTTGCGCTGGGCCTGATATTCGCTGACTTGAATTTTGATGGCCGGCGTGACTAAGGGGCAGGCAATTTCTCAGTGAAGATTTATGATGGAATCATCAGTGACACTGATCGCAGTGCAATAAGCAGTGCGCTTGCGTTTAAATATGGAATCGGTCCCGCCGTCGCAACGCGTGCGCCGGCTGATTTCCTAGCGGTAGCCGGCAACCTCCGGGCGACCTTGAGTTGGACACCGGTCATGGAAGCCAACAGTTATACCGTGAGTAGGTCAGCCACTCCTGACGGGCCGTTTACCCCAATCGCCCAGAACCTCACTTCTAGTAATTTCGTCGGTCTCAATGCAGCTCCGGGCAAGACTAACTATTACAAAGTGACGGCCTACAATGAATCTGGAGCCGGTGTGAGTTCCATGGTTTTCGGGATACTGGTTCCCCTGCCGGTTGTCGGCATCAGCGCTGGTAATGGCTCTGTGAGCCTGCGTTGGCCAGACTGGGCTAACGGCTGGATCCTTAACTCGAGCAATAGTCTCCAACAGGGAACTTGGTCGCCAGTCATGGCGTCTCCCACCACCAGCGGGGGAGTGAAGGAACTGGTTCTACCGCTCGATTCACCGATGAAATTTTCCCGCCTGGCGAGTCCCACACCGTGATGGTTGAAATTCCTCAATCGTAGTCGAGGACTTCAGTCCAATGCCTTTAAGGGTCCGTCTGTCACGGCAGGTTGTTTCCTCTAACATCAACGGTGTTGAGTCATTGAACCGAGAAAGGAAAATGGCGAGGGTGGCACCGACCATTTTTACCACTGATGCCGCCGGGATCGACGGAGTGATAGCCGAAGACTTCCTCGGGTTCACCTTCCGGTATGACCGCGACTTCTGTGGTGGCGACAAAACCTACCTGAACGTGACGCTCTCTTTGAATTCCGCTACCCGCGCAAAGTGTTCCGGGATCTGAGTTTCGCCACGCGCCAGCGGCTGGAGACTTATCTCAACCGCCGAAGCCAAAGGAAATACCACCGACCGAAAGGAATGAGCCACTACCAATACCTTGAAAAACTGGGACTCAACCGCCTATGACGAAATGCTCTGCGGGTTACCATCTTGATTTTTAGGATGATAGAGCACAGCCGGACTTAGGAAAATTTCCCGTGACACAGTGGATTTTCAAATGAGCATCGCTGGGCCTACCCATGCTGTCCATGAATCCACTCTCTCCCTCCACTCCAGAAAACAGCAGCGTGGCCCCCGGCGCACCGGGGATGGAAGCGCGCTGGACTTCGAGTTCTAAGGACGGCATCGGCACTGCCTATAACTCCGCCTCCCGCTTGTGGTTCACCCTGAGCCACGGCATCGTCAATGAGATTTACTACCCGTGCATCGACCAACCTAACACCCGCGACCTGCAATTGCTCGTCAGCGACGGCGAGACATTTTTCCACGAGGAGCGCCGGGATCTGGAGCATTCGCTGACCTATCCAGAAAAGGGTGCGCTCGCCTATCAGATCGTCAATCGCGATCCAGCCGGGCGCTATGAAATCCGCAAGACCGTGATCAGCGATCCTTATTTGCCGGTCCTCCTGATCGACCACGAGCTGGTGATTCACGACCCCGCGCTGCGCGGAAAACTGCGGCTTTATCTGCTGCTCGCGCCGCATCTCAAGGGCAAAGGCGGCGGAAATTCCGCACACATCATGGATCTAAGTGGCAGCCCTGTCCTTCACGCTTGGCGCGAGGATTGCCACTTGGCCTGCGCTGCATCGCCGCCATTTAGCCGCGCCTCGGCGGGCTACGTCGGCACCAGCGACGGCTATCAGGACATCCTCCGCCACCGTAAAATGGAGTGGTTTTTTCAACATGCCCCGGATGGAAATGTGGCACTCACCGGCGAGGTCCAGCCTAACCGTGATGGCCGGTTTCTCATCGCGGTGGGTCTCGGCGGCAGCCTCTCCAGCGCAGTCACGCCGATGGCACAGTCGCTCGTCCGGCCATTTCCTGAGAGCTTCGCCCGCTTCGTCCACCAGTGGTCGCGGGTGCGCCATAAGGACGATGAAAATGACGAGTTTGTCTGCCACTCTGGCGACGGCGGCAGCCTCTACCGCTTGAGCCGCTGCATCCTGCAAGCGCACGAGGATAAGCTCTATCAGGGCAGCTTGATCGCCTCGATGAGCATCCCGTGGGGCGAGACCAAGGGCGACGAAGACCTCGGCGGCTATCACTTGGTGTGGCCTCGCGACTTGCTGCAAAGCACCTCCGCGCTGCTCATTGCCGGCCAGACCGAGCTGCCGCTGCGGGCCTTGGTTTATCTAACATGCATCCAGCGCAGCGACGGCTCGATGCCGCAGAATTGTTGGATCGACGGCACCGCCTATTGGACGGGCCAACAGCTCGACGAGACGGCTGCGCCGGTCATGCTTGCCCGGCGGCTCTATCAGGCAGGCGCGTTGCAGGGCTTCGATCCTTGGGTGATGGTGCTGCGGGCCGTCGGCTGCTTGATGCTGCTAGGACCAGCCACCGGCCAGGAACGTTGGGAGGAAAACAGCGGCTACTCGCCCTCGACGCTCGCCGCCGTGCTGGCTGCTGTGTGCTCCGCCGCAGCCTTCGCCGCCGAGCGTGAGGAAACTGCGATTCACGAGTTGCTGCTCGCCTATGGCGACTGGCTCCACGCGAATCTGGAAGCCTGGACTTGCACCGGGAAAGGCACGCTCGACGGTACGATCCCGCGCCATTTTGTCAGGATCGTGCCAGCCGCCGCCGACCACTCCGGCCCCGCTGGCGATCCGGCGGACCTCACCCTAGAAATCGCGAATGGCGGCGGCACCCACCGCGCTTCCGACATTCTCGACGGTGGCTTTCTCAACCTCGTCCGCTACGGATTTCTCGCGCCTGACGACCCGTTAGTGACGGATTCCCTCAAGCTCATCGACCGCGAACTCAAGGTGGATTTCGAAGCCGGCCCGTGCTGGCGGCGCTATCCATTCGATGGCTACGGCTCGCATCCAGGCGGCACCGCCTTCGACGGCACTGGCTACGGCGGCTGCTGGCCACTTCTAACTGGCGAGCGTGGCCACTACGAACTCGCCGCTGGCCGCGACGCTCTGCCCTACCTGCTCGCCATGGAAAATTTCGCCAACGCCGGCGGCATGTTCCCCGAGCAAATCTGGCCGCTCGCCGATGCCGGACCGATGAAGCACGGCCAGCCCGCTGGCTCCTCGATGCCGCTGTGTTGGGCGCACGCCGAATATGTTAGTCTCGTCCACAGCCGTCATGCCGGCTACCCGCTGGAGCGCATCCCCGAGGCTTGGCAACGCTATGTCGCGAACCCGACCAGCGCACCCACCACCGCATTCTGGTCGCTCGCTCACCGCACCCGCGAGGTCAGCCGTGGCACCCGCCTGCTAGTAATGCTAGATGCACCCGCCCGCATCCGCTGGAGAACCGCCGGACTCACCGACTGGGAGGAAATTTCGAGCCACCATTTATTCGCCCGTTTGCACCTCGCCGACTTGGGTCCACTCACCGCGGCACTGGAGTTTCGACTCGGCGCTGACGCGACCGCTTGGTCAGTGCAAATCATCTAACCGCACAACCCACGCGAACGCGTGGCGCGAGGCCATTGCCACGACTCCGGGAAGCGGCTAACAAGATTGGTATATGAATTCCCCCATCCCGCCTAGCAGCGCCAAGCGGATCCTCGTGGTCGAGGACGACAGGCTCATGCGCGATGTTCTAGAAATTGCGCTCGGCAATGGTGGCTTCCAAGTCGTCCCAGCGAGCGATGGCACCGAAGCGGTGGACCTCGCCCGGCTGATGCACTTCGACCTCGTGATCACGGATATGATCATGCCCGGGATGGCGGGCATCGAAACGATCATGGCCCTACTCGCCCAAGATCCCGGCGTCAAAATCGTCGCCATCTCGGGCGTCCAAGCGGGGAGTCAACGTGACTTCTTGCCGCTCGCAAAATCTTTGGGAGCCTCGGCCATCCTGCGCAAGCCATTCGATCGAGAGACCTTAATCACGACCGTTCGCAACGTAATCGCACAGGAGGCGCGGCGCTTAGTCGGTTAATCAGACATCTGCAATGAATGCGACACTTCTGAAAATTTTGCAGGAAATTTCATCCGCCCACCCTTGTGGTCGAGTGGGCAACGCGTTGCTTATTATGCCCTCACACCTGACTAAGGAAACTGGCATGGAGAGTGCGTTATTTCCCTAGTCGGCTACTTCCAGCCACGGTTCCTTTTTAGGTAACCGCTAGCCGCACAAACCCATACCCCGCCTCCACGAGCTCGTCCCGGCCCACCTCCATGAACGCAATGCCCACATCCACATCTCGCGATGATCTCGAGTGGACATCCGTGCCGCCGGGTTACATCGAAGTGTTTCGACCACCGGTCCCGCAGACCACGCCACTCGCTGACATCATCCAATTTCGGTTAGTCAACTTGGCGGATTATCCGTGGAAATCCGCTCCAGATTCCGAGCACCACCTGCCGAAGATCATCTCCTTCACGCCGCAGAACACCATCGACGACTGCCGCCGGGTCACAGGCCGGGTCTGCCCCGTCGAGGAAACCTACATCGTCCCTCGGCTGCGGCAGGATTCGCGTCACGCCACCTATCGGATGGACTCTGCATCCTTCGCGCAACCGGTGTACGTCACGGTGATGCCGCCATTTCACAAAGCCACGAGCAGCCTCCGCTCGGCCACCTTCCGCCATTCCACAGCGGTGCTTCACGGTGGTCATCTCATGCATTGTTTCGGCTGTTGGATCGTCGCCTTGCTCACCATCCAGCTCCTCTCCGCTTGGGAAGTCGGCACCATCGCCGGGCAGACCTTAGGCACGGGCCGGTATTTCCACACCGCCACCTGGCTGATCCTCATGGGCACCTTCAACCTCTGGGTCTGGTTCCACTACTACGGCAAGGAATCCAAAGCCTTCCACGTCCCCGGCATCGGCCTGTTTCTGGCGGCCATCTTGCCGGTTTTCCTGCTCCAACTGCTGGCGTTGGAGCCAGCCTAGGCGAATCGCGCGGCGGGGACCAAACTCGACGGAGGGTGTCCAATCCGAGGATGTCCGCAGGCATCAGGTCCGGCGTGAATTGGATCCGCTTGAAATCCATGCCGGGAACGCCGATCAGCAGACAGTGGCCGTGGGCAAACAACGACGCCACCAGCCGCCGGGATGGATTGTGTCCCGGCTGTCTCAGCCGGATTGCAGTTCCTCCGCTCCCGGCTGAGACAGCCGGGACACTTTCTGACAATCGCGGCCAATTTGGGGGGAAGTCTGTGGGGAAAGTTTGTTGACAGAATTTGTCGGGGTTCTAGCGTTCGCATTGCTGCGGTTTATTCTAGGCTGCCGCCAAACCGTTAAAAAAATCATCCCACCTCCCAATGATAACTTTTACCTCACGCATTCTGGCCGTGCCTTTCGTCGTCTCGGCAATTTTTTCAACCGCCCCGGAATCGCTTGCCGTAAGCGCCATCTTAAACGGCGTTTACTCGGGGGCCGGCACCCCGACGGAGGTTCTTGTGGTGAACGGCAGGCCGGGGTCCAACGCGATTCTCAACAATCACCAGGCGTTCTCAGACTCCTTTGTCACGGCTACCGATAGCGCTCTGAACGGGGCGATGCGGGTGACATACTCATTCGTCGATACCAATGGCGAATCCATATTCACGGTTAGTTATTTCAACACCTCGGATGACAGCCTTCTTCTGACTTTCACTTCCACGATCAAGGTGGAGGTGCTGGCCGACACCAACACCCAGTTCCGGACGAGCACCGAATGGAAGATGGATATGCAGAGTGAGTCGTTCGGCAACATCCCCCTGTCATCGGAGACAATCATCGAAACTTACCTCTTCAATCTAACCACCTTCACATGCGTTTACACCTATGCCGGAGGCGGCGACATCACGTTGAATCGCAGCGGCACGGGAACTG
>JAYTEI010000347.1:0-2703 GCA_043735445.1 Akkermansiaceae bacterium
CCGCGTCCGCAACTCCAACGACGAGGGCGCAGCCGCGACATGGCGCTGGAGGATGGCGATGGCTTGCTCCGGGCGATCCGTCTCGCGGAAATGGTCGGATGCCGCGCGGGCAAGCTCGGGGATTTCAGGATGCAACTCGACGGCATGGAGAAACCGCTGGTCCACCTTTTCGCGAGCCGCAGCATCTTGCGCCGCCGCCATGCTGCGGGAGAGCGACGCATGAAGCAGCACCGCGGCGGGATCGTCCGGCGAAAGCAGCTCTAGCAGCTCGATCTGGCGGGGCTTGTTAGTAGTTGCCTGCGCGTGCTGGAACAAGCGGCGGATGAGCTGGGGATGTCCGGGATAGCGAGTGAGTGCCGCATCCAGAGTGGCATCTGATAGCTGGATGGCCAAGCGATCGCCGTTGCTTTGCTGATCGAGGAAATCCGCGTAAGTGAGCTGGATTTCAAGATCCTCGGGCCGCGCGGCGGCAAGGTCGCGGTAGAGCTTGATCGCGGCAGAGCGGTCGCCCGCAGCCATCCGCGCACGGACCGCCCGGCTCACCAGCGGCAGCGCGGTGGGATCGGCGAGCCGGGCTGATTCGAATTTCTCCGCAGCCTCTGCTTGATCCCCCCGCGAATCCGCGAGCACGCCGAGCGCAAAGTCCAAGTGGGGACTGGAAGCTGCGGTGAGCGACGTGGTGAGGACAAAGGCGATGAGGCGGATCATGACGTGAGGAGCTTGCGTTAGATCTCGGTGGGCGACAACCAACGGAAGCGGATTTGTTTGAACTGTCGGCCGAAATCCACCCGACCGTCTTGTTTCATGGGAGCGGACCTAACCGGCTGCGTGATGCGCTGGATCACGGCCTCGCCATACGCGCGGATCACGAAGGTCTCGGAACGGGCGACGAGCGAGTCGCCTATCACCTGGGGGATGTCACCTTGGGTGGTAAATTTTTCCCCGCCCCATGCGGCGGAGCTGGGCTTGAGTGCGGGATCGATGTCCAGAGGCACCGAAATTTCGGCTGGCCGGGCGGGAGCTTGGCTGTCTAGCAGCGGGAATTTTTCGATGAGTTCTGCATTGATTCCGGCAGCTTGGATCGCGGCTTCTAAGGCACCGCAGCGCCCGGTCGCATCATCGGCGAGGCGCGGCGAGCACGGCGGCCCATGCATCCACTGAGAGGGAATTGACGTTGAAGGCACCGCTGAGGGTTAGGCGGGATGCGGCGTGGTGAAAATCCTTCAAGCGGGCCAGGGTTTCTGCCGCTTCGCCGCTTCCAGAAATTTGCAAGCGGGAGTCAGTTAGAGGATGGGTCCGGGAATCCGCCGCAAATTCCGCGATGCGTGCCTCGTTTGTTTCCGAGATAAAATAGCGATCCCAGAGCGTGCGGTTGGCTTCATACGTTAGATCGTAGAGCAGCTCCTCGCCCTCATCCGGCAAACCGCACAGGATGGCGCGGGCGGCGCTCGCCCAAGCATCGGGCGTGGCAGCACCGCTGGTTTGGCCGATGTGTGGAAGCGCGAAGCCACCGTATTTCCGCGACTCCGGAAGCGTGCTTGTTAGACCGCTGCGTGGATCGGCGAGGGAGTTCCCGATGACGCGCGAGGGATGCCAGACGAGATCAGAAATCTTGGCGTGCTGCAAATGGCCCATGGAGCGGACGCCGCCCCCAGCGCGCGGGATGTCGAAAAGGATGGTGGGTGTGGTAGGCTTGCCGTGACCTAACGGGTCGATGTGATAGGTGCCATTTTTTCCCACCGGAAAATCGTCACTCCACGAGGCGTCCGTAGTCGGCAGGAACTTTTCATAAATGCCGAACCCGCTGGCAGCGTTCTTGAGTCCGACGTGGCCTTCCGCCGGGCGGAAACGCTCGCGTGGAGAGCGCACGGCGTAGGCGGTGCGCGGGTTCCAGTTCGCAATAACCGCTTCTCTAGCAGCCGTGGGACTGCTCCCACTTCGGAGCCTGAGTCCTTGGCGGGTGCGCCCATCGGGCGTCAGGCGGGCGGGCGAGTCCTTCGGTGATTTTTTTTCGATGGGGATTTGCAGCGGCCCGGCCCACGCGGCGACTGACTCGCGGTCCGCGCCGTATTGCAGCGAGCCGGAAACCAGCGCGATCTGCGGCAGTCGGTCGAAGGTTTCCACATCGACAATCGTCTCCGCGCTCATGTCCCTGAGGATCACCCGCAAGTCATCGGCGGGTTTTTCCAGACCTTTCATGCCGAAGAGTGCGAAGAACGGCGCGACCGACTCCATGGAAATCCCGGTGGGGATGAAGTCTAAGCCCGGCTGGCCCGGAGTGTTAGAAATGGTTAGCGAGCGCTCTGGGTGGGGTGCTTGTGAGGGGGTCAGCAAGTTCGCGGCGAGGTTGAATTCCGCGCCGTCGAGTTTGATCCCAGTCCGGTATTCCGAGGCCCGCGTGGGGGTGAAGACCAAGCACTCACCAGGACCGAAGCGGGTGGCCGCGAGCTGATAGTAATGAGAACCCATGTGCGGATCTCGGTAGCCCGGGCTGCTGAAGATCGAGCCATCCGCAGGGAGAAAATCGCGGGAGCGCCCCCCTTCGAAGGTAGCCCACGGGCTGTGGACGGGGAAATTCGACTTGCCCTTGGCACCGGGAAAATAGCAGGGCGATTGGCAGGCAGACTCGCAAACGCCACCAACCTGAGATCACGGCTTTTTCACTAAACAGGTCGCCCCGATTTTGCATGGTAGGGCTGTCAT
>JAYTEI010000348.1:0-2701 GCA_043735445.1 Akkermansiaceae bacterium
CGTCGTCCATGAGACCCGCGAGGGCTTTCGCGAGTGCCGTAGGATAAGTGGTGGCACAGGCCTTGAAGCAGTATTCCTCAAGGACGACCTGTCCGTCCAAGTCGAGCTTGCCCGTGCCCTTGTCGTTTGGATCGAGTGGTTGGAACAGCGCATCACCATCAGTGGGTTCTTTGAAATCCAGCGCCGCTTTGCGGATGTCATTCACCTGCTCGGCACCCTGCGCGTCTTTGAGTTTTTCCGGCCCGAACACCCCATCCCGCGCGGCGCGCTGGAGCATAAGGGGGCAGGTGATCCAAGCAAAGGAGCCTTTGGCGGAGCGGATGGGGAAGGCGAGGACGCGGGCCTCGGAAAAAATGAGGGAGCCAGCGAAGGCGGGCTTGTCGTTGTCGGAACCAAAGAGCCATGAGGACTCGGAAAATCCACCGCCTTTACTGACACGGACTTTTTTAACTTTGCCGTCTTTGTCGGGTGCTTCTTCGAGCAAGGATTCATTCCAATGATCGGCGAAGCTGCCTTTGAGCGAAGTGGCGGGAATGATCGGAAACCCGGTGTGCCGCTCGCGCTGGATTGGCTGGTCGATGGCACCGACGCTGGAGCCGGCTCCGACGTGGAGGGGCGTGCGGGTGAAGAGGTAGAGGAGTTTGGACTTCATGGTAAGAGATTGGGGGATCGTGGATAGGAGATGGAAGATCAAGGATGTCCGGGGATGTCGCCGGGGTGGAAGGACCACGCGGAGCAGGCACCGAGGCCGAAGCCTTTTTCGCCCATCAGGGTGGAGCGGCGGTTTTGGATTTCGGTGCCGGGGGAAGCTCCGTGCCAGTTGAGGGCCGCGGCCAATGTTTTGGGTTCGGAAGTGGTGAAGTAATAGGCAGAACCGGCGGGGACTGCGAGGTGGGTGGACTTCGCTCCGCCATTGGCGCGGTCGGGGTCGGCTTCGTTGGGCAGGGCGTAGCCGGTGATGGGGAGCGGTTTACCGGTCATGGCGGCGACGAGGGTGGCTGCGATTTCTGGAAGCGATGCGATTCGCTTCCTCCATGCCTCGCGGCCTTCCCGTTCTCCGCGAGTGGTGTCGCCGGATTTGAGCATGACTTTGCCATCGGTGTGGCGGATCCAACTGGGAAGCCAGCCGCCGTTGTGATCGCCGATTTCCGGGAAAATCGCCGGAGTGAGGAGGATCCATTTCACCAGCCACTTTTCGCCATGGCTGGTGAAACCGGCGGTCTGGCCGACGGGAAAAGGCGGTGACGCACTGTGGCGGCACTCCACGGAACAAACACGCTGCTGTCCGCCGACGATCACCGAGGGCGTCTTGCCGTGGTGGGGGAAGAGTTTTTCGATCAGATCGCGTTTATTCGACCGGTCATTTGCGATTTTGTCCTGCGCTTCCGCGACCAGACCGAGGCTGCAGCCGGGTTTGAGACGCAGGTAAGAGGCGGAGTAAAAGCTATCGCCATTCTGGGTGGCGGTATCTGGATCGATGCCGATGCCGTAAGTGTGCTCGGCTTCGGAGAACGCGGCGTCGGATTTGAAATGATCCCCGCCGGTGATGGCCCCGCCGGAGAGGTATGCCGTCCAAGCGTGCGCGTCCCACCACGGCGCGGGCGTTTCTTTGCTGGCGTCTTCCGAATTGGCGACGGGGTATTGCAAGGGTTGGGGCAGGCTGGAAGGACCGGTGGCGGTGATGGGAAGGAAAGTGGCGGCTGTGGAGCCTTTGCCGTTCGCATCGAGCGGGCGGGGGAAATACCAGTTTCCGGCTGCGTCCACGGGGAAGGGGCCGGCGGTAAGAAGTGAGCCGAACTTGCGGGTATCGGCGATGGGTGGTTCCTTGCTGCGGTGATGATCGTGGCCGTGGACACCGGCGATTTCCGCGCGGTGCAGCGCGGCATGGAGGGCCGCATTGATGACGGTGGGCAGCGGCCAGGCGGCACCGTGGCCGGAGAGCGAGCCGGACATCGGGCGGCCGTCCTTGAAGAATAGGACGTCAGAGGGATGGAGCAGGAGCGTGTTCATGGAGTCGGTTGCTTTTCAGCGGGTAAATTCCGGTGGGCGAAGGCGACCGAGGTGCAAAGGCCGATAAGGGAGGTGAGGAGATCTTGAAACTCGGTGAGAGATGGCTTCCCCGACTCGGATGCCCGCTTTTCACGCTCACGGTGGATGCCGTCGAGATAGGTGTGGAGCGGAATTTGCAACCCGCAGGCGATGGCTTGGCTGCCTTGTCGCTCGGCGGCGAAGGCGAATTCCCGGTCGATGAGTGATTTCATGGTGGAAAAGTCGCCGATGGCGTCATCCAGCTTGGCGAGGCCGGATTGGCGGGTCAGATAGGGAACCAGCAGTTGGCAGAAGCGGTGAGGGAACTTGGCGGAGAGTTCTCCGGTCGCGAGTAACCCGGCGATGGCCGTTTGGAGTTCCAAGCCCCCAGATTCCCACTGGCTGCCCCAGAGGGTGATTTCCCCGGAACGTTTCATGAGGGTGACGGCAAACGCGGGCCGGCCGACTTCGTTCTTGGCGCGCTTTTCGGCTTTTTGTGCCTCACGGATGAGATCCTGCAAGGGGGCGTGGATGTGGGCGATGGCGATGCCGCAGGAGGCGTCGGGTCGGGCTCCATGCTTGCCGGCGATGGAAGAGGTGGCCTCACGGAATGCTTCGCGGAGCTTGGCGGCGATCTTGATGGCGGCATCGGCGGGGACGAGGCAGACGACGT
>JAYTEI010000349.1:0-5991 GCA_043735445.1 Akkermansiaceae bacterium
GCGAAGAGAAACAGATCAAATCTAACAGTACAAGCACTTATTTGAATCACCCGGCAGAAAAAGTTTCTGCCCAGCAGGGACCATGCCGAACAGTTCTGGGATAGAGGCGGTAAATACGGCGGACAAGGTCGTTGCCCCGTTCCGGAACGATGCGGGTCAGAAAGTGAACCAGCGCGGCTTTCCGCTTGGGATCGAGGTAGGGATTGGCCTTGGGGGTCAACTTCCAGAGGCTTTCATCCGATTCCAAAATCATTCCCTTTTGCTGCAAGGTGGCGCGGTCGGCGTAGGACTGGAACGAGAAGCAGCCGAAACGGTAAGGGACAAACTGGAAGCTGGGCTCCGACTCGCATTGCCGGGCATAGCGGAACAGCAACTTTTGGAGATCTGTGGCCGCTAGTTCGCCGCCCGCCGCGTGGACGAGATCGAGCAACAGCTTTTGGCGTTTGTAGAGCATCATGGGGATGTCTTGAGTCGAGGAGTCCGGAAAGGGCGGGAAGTCAGAATGAATCGTTCCGCTGTTACCTCAAGTTGATACCGCGATCGGAATAGGGATCGGCACTCCCAATTGAATCGCCACAGGGGTGTAAATATCAATTTCCTGGCCAGGAAGTGTGAACGACACGATGAGCGAGTAACGGGTTTCTTTGTTGAATTTCCCGAGATGGTATCTTTCGCGCCACCAGCCAACAGCAGGATGAACGGCGATCAGGCCGGATAAGGCCAATTCGGCAGCGGTGCCAGACCACGTATCCGAGTGGATCGACCCGACATTTCGAGCTTCACCCAGTTGCCAATGGTCCGATGCCCCTTCGGTTTTTTGGTAGTCCTCCTCCCTTGCTTTGTGGTTTACGTGTTTGACGAACTCCTCGTAGCTTTGACCCGGGCCGTTCAACTCGAAGCGAAGCCCGTGTGATGCATAGCGATAGCGATCCTTCCAGCCGACTTCTCCAGGGCTTGGTTCCACAAAATAGGAAAGTGTGACACGCATCCGCACTGGCAACTCTCCGAGACCACGCAGGACATCCACCGGCCAAGGAAGCTCGTAGATGTGCATGTCTTTGGAAACGTATCCGCCTTTCGCGTTTTTATCGAAAGGCTGAAGCTTTGCCTGGGCAATCAGTGAAAGTGAATTGGAAGTGCATGACAGCGTCCGCTCAAGATTTGGAACGCCGTAACCGCAAATCTTGGCAAGCTGATAGTATGCGCCTTTTGACTCGTTCCGGAGATATTTGCGACGCTGCGTTTCCGTCCACTCCGCAGCATGCACCATCAATCCGCGAACAGTCTCCGGCCAGGCATCGGGATAGGTGGATTGAATCCGTGCAGCCATCCATGCGGCTTGGGCGGTCGCCGCGCTGGTGGCATCGAAGGGCGCGAACTGGGCAACCTGAGGATCGTGGTAAGTTGAAAGCAGCTTCAAATCATCGGTATCGAAAATGCTGTCGTTGGGACCTCGCGCGACGTTGCCTCCCTCAAGAAGGATCTCCGGCTTGATCGGCCATTTGCGATTCGGCCAAGTCGAAGACGTCGAAGAAAACGGCGAGAGATCTCCCGCCTCGGCAATCGCGCTGTATGAAGCCAGCGTCGTATCCGTGATTTGGATTTTCTCGGTGTAAGCTCCGACGGTCAGAGCATTCCAAGCTTGGGCAGGGTCGTGAATCTCGCAAGTGAAGTTCGCATCCGGGAAGCGCTTCCAATCTGCGGGATCGCGGACATTCCCACCGCTCACGATGATTAGTCGTCTCCGGTCATCACTGTAGCCGGAGGCCAGCTCGTCAAGCAGCCCCGACCACGACGATGGACGGCCGCGATTGAGTCCGTCCTCACTCGTGATAGCCATGCAAATGATCCGCTTCCGGTGCGGTTCGTGATATTCCACCTCGCTGATCCCCCGAGCGGTGAAATGCCCCCACAGGCGGCGGGGATTTTCTTCCGGGGGAGGTGGCAGAATCTTCGCGGATTCAAGGCTATGCCGGAGGATGATCGGCTGAGAACCATCCAAGCATTGAAGCAGATCGCCATAGGCTGCCATGCCCGCCATGAGAGTTCCGTGGCCATGGTCGTCTTGGGTTCCCCACGAAGGATCTGCCGCATGGCAGTCCTCATCGGGAAGAACTGCCTCCAGCAACCGATGGCCGTTGTTGACACCATGATCCAGCACGAGCACCACCGTCTGCTCAGGATTTCGCACCGTGGTGCGGTGGATCAGGCGGTTTACCAGTTCGGCCTGATCCGCATTCTCCTGTTCAATGTAAACCGTGGCGACCTTCCGGGAGCCTCTGAATTCCGCGAGCGAGTCTGAATGTTCGATCAATGCCTCCAACTGAGCCCTTGAGGCCAAAATCAGCAGGACGGTTCTCTCCGGGAATGTGAGCTGCCCTTGACCCAGCTTGATCGCCAACACCGCGCAAAGGGCTTTGAACGTCTCGATCACACCGAGGTCCTCGCTGCTCAGCCACGCTTCCACCCATTCGGGAGCTTCGCCGGGAAGCCGGTCTAGCGAATCCTGCCAAAACGAAGATTCCAAAATGGCGGCCCTAACATCGCCAATGCTTTCGATGAAGGGTCCGTTCTTAGGCGTAGTCGTGCCGTCCTTCTTTGGCGGGTTGTCCTTGGTTGAGTCAGCGTATTCGATGGCCTTCTTGAGAAAATGGCCGCTTTTGTCCACCGGGATGAAAACCGTCGCGCGGGTGGTCTCCTCGTCTGCATTGCCTTCAATCCTGACGTTGAGGAGTTTGATCCCCGCCTGCCGGGACTCCAGGCTTTTCAGGACCAGATCGAATCCCGGTTCACTGGCGAATTCAAGATAGACTCCGCTGCGGCTTGAGTGTGTGACCGCTCGCCGTTCTTCGGCCTGAGCCCACGCGGCAACCAAGGCGAGTCTGACATACTCGGCGTGGATCGGGCGGTCTTGGGGCCTGAGCCGGGGACCTTCTCCGCCGCGCCGGGGATTGCTGTAGTCGTCACGGCGATCCGATGGTCCAGGCAGAAAAAGATGGGAAAAACGCTCGGTGGCCATGGGTTACCTGCGCGAGTGGGTCTGGCTTCTCTCCTGAAATGTTCTTACCAGGCTGGCGGTTTCCACCTTGGCTTGATCGCTCAAGATAGAATCTTTGATGGCGTCCCGGCAGGCGTGGTCAATCTCCGCGTGGCTGAGTCCCTTGCTCCCGGCGAGAATGGATTTCCAAGCCAGACGCCCTTTAAAAGAACCCAGGACATTTACGATCAGCCGCTGCCGCGCCGCTTCGTCAGGGAGTTCGTAGTGCAGAACGTCATCAAAGCGGCGGAACAAGGCGCGATCCAGAAGCCCGTGGTTGTTGGTCGCTCCGACGATCAGGCTGTCCGAGCTATCCTGCTCGATAAATTGCAGCAAGGCATTGAGAACGCGGCGCATCTCCCCGACATCGTTTTCGAGGGACCGATCTCCCCCGATCGCATCGAACTCATCGAAAAGGTAAATTCCCGGCTCATCCCGGATCAGGTCGAAAATCTGTCGTAGCTTGGCGCTGGTCTCGCCCATGAATTTCGTGACCAGCTTGTCCACTTGGATCGTGTGGAGAGGCAGGCGGAGTTCGTGGGAAAGAATCCTCGCCGTCATCGTTTTGCCGGTGCCGGGAGGGCCGGCGAGCAGGATTTTCCGCCGGTTCGACATCCCGTGTTTCTTCAGCTTCGCCTGTTGGCGGAACTCGTGAATCACCCGCTGGATGCGCTCCTTGAATGCTTCTGGCACTACCAGTGCGGAGAGCGGCAGGTCGCTATTCTGAGAAAGGACCATTCCGGTCAGTTCTTGGGGAAACTTGAGGAGCGAGTTGCTGCCTCGCGTCCGCCTCTCCTTGTCGATGATCTCCCGGATGTCGTGAGCCAGCGCGCCATGCCCCTGTTGGGCTTCGTGGGCCGCCACTTGGAGGGCAAGCGTGTAGAAGCGCTCGTCATCCTCGCTGAGGTGGGAGCGGATCAGCGATTTAATCTGTTCAGCGGTGGCCATTGGCTTGTGCGATAAGGTGAATGGGTTGAGTTCCTCCGTCGAGTTTGAACCTGAGTTTCGGGTTTTGAGCGGCTTTCGCAAAAATAGTCAGGCTCACCCCACCCGCACTTGGCCGTTCATGAGCATCGGCAGCAGCCAGTCGCGGAGGGCGCTGAGTTCTTGGTTTTGGCGTTCGAGGTTGTCCTGTTGGGAAAAGATCGGCTTCATCAGATCGGAGAACTCGGCCGGATTTCGACTTGAGTGATGAGGTGGGTTGGAATGGCCGGCCTCCTTTTTGCAGATTTTTTTTGACATATCGCGGGTAGCCCACCAATTTCCCGGCAAGTGGATTGGGAGAACCCGGTCGGCGCAATGGCCTCGGTGAGTATCACCGGGGCCTTTCGCTTTTCTGAGGTGGAAAGATTTTGAGCCCCCATTCTTCGTAGTTTTCCCCAAGGTTTTCCCGGCCTCCGGCGCAAAAGAATTTGTGCTTGAGAACCTCAAAGGCGCGGTTTGTCCGGTGGCGGCGGAGCGGGCGTTTTGAATGGCTTTTTGATCGTTCTTGTCCGGGAAGATCCGGTCCAGAATCTCACTTCGGATCGCGTAATAGGGATAGAGGCAGAACTGTTCGGCATGATGTTTGCTGAAAATTCGTTAGAGACATAAAAAAGCCCGTGATTTGGTTGAGGGCGGCCATGGCAGACGGGTTTGTCACCGTGACTTCGGGCGGGCTTGCGATCAGGGCACGCGTCGCCCGAGGGAGCGCCTCGGCGGCAATCCCTCCGAAAATCTCACACGGGTTTTTCGAGACCTAACAAGGTGATGACTTCCTCTAACTCCGCGTGGCCCATCAGATAGAAACGGATCAACTCCATCGCCCGCTTGGTGGGGCGTTTGCCCGTGAGCAATTGTAACATCAGCGCGGCGATGAGTGCGCTGTAGGTCTGGATGGCCACTCCTGCGGGCGATTCCGCCATCAGGTGACGGTTGCCGAGGATGCTTTTCATCCACTTGAAAAAGAGTTCGATCTGCCAGCGGTAGCGATAAATGAGGGCGATCAACTCGGCCTCGATTTCTAAATCGGTGGCCAGTAGCAGTTCTTTGCCATCCACTTCGACTTTGACCACGCGGATCGGTTCACCCTGCCATTTGTCGCCTAGGTTCACCATACCCTGCCAAGTGACGCCTGCCGCGCGGTCGGCTGCCGTTAGAGGGAGTTCCTCGACGATTTCCATGCGCGGTTTGTTGCGAATGCGGAAAACAAATGAGATGCCGAGCTTGCGGAGTTCTTCGAGGAAGCCGTAGTCGAGGCCATAGTAGCGGTCGCCGACGATGGTCTCGCCCTTTTGCATGAACTGCCGCAACGCCTTGCGCTCGCAGGAATTTCCGTGAGTGATGAGTGCGTCGCTGGGGGCTTGGCGCAGCACGGTGAATTTCAAATGCAGTTTGGCGGCGCGGTTTTGGTCGTTGAGCCAGAGCGCCCAGTGCATCCGCGGCAGGGCGGGCAGCAGGGTGCCGTCCACGAGTTTGAGCTTGTCTGCTAGATGGGCGAGCCGAGCATCGCCCCACGAGGTGGGAATTTCGCTGGCGAGTTGGAGGAACACTTTTTTAAGCAATTCGGGGTCGAAAACTCCCTGCGCTTCGGAGAAACTGCCGAGACTCACCGGCCTGGTGCAGACGTCCTTCTGCACTCGCTTGAGATGGCTCGCCGCGCAAAGCCCGCGCATGGCATCGACCACTGGATTGAGCAAACCGAAGAGAAACAGACAGAAATAGTCAGACTCTAGCAGTTTACGTTCGGGGCCGCCGGGCTTTTTCGCGACTTTGGGAGTGGCGGCCTGGACCTTGGCGAGACGTGCGCGGAAATCGTCGAGAAGCTTCCAACTGGAAAGCTGTTTCTCATCGATCTTGTCCTTCGAGCGGGCCACGAGCGAAGAGAAACAGATCAAATCTAACAGTACAAGCACTTATTTGAATCACCCGGCAGAAAAAGTTTCTGCCCAGCAGGGACCATGCCGAACAGTTCT
>JAYTEI010000350.1:0-5991 GCA_043735445.1 Akkermansiaceae bacterium
CAACGTCGCGCAGTGGGCCACTAACTGGGCGCCCGCCCAGCGCGTCGCTTACAGCGGAACAAATAACTATTTCATCGGCCAGTGCAACGTGGTCAATAACACCGCGCCCTTCACCGTCGGCAAGGCCGCCTATGTCTGGGGATTCCAAACCGGCGCGTCTGCCTCAGAGTGGATACTTCTCAGCGACCCTGATTGGACTTGGCCTTCGTCTGTGAGTAATCCGATGAATCCGTTTGGGATCGACTGGAATGTCGCCACTGCCACCGCGCTCATCGGCTCAGTCAATGCGAGTGGCAGCCCGTTTTTGTTGAAGTCTGCCACCGTGACCAGTTGGCAACAATGGCGTGACACTGAACTTGTCGGCGAGCCGTACAATGGCCCTAACGACGATCCCGATCATGACGGTGGCTCGAATCTGTTGGAGTTTGTCTTCGGCACCCCGCCCAAGCAGCCAGGTGGACCGCCCGCCACTCCCGTGGAAATTGTGACTAGCAACTCGCAGCGCTTTCAGCAAATCGCCGTCCCCCGACGGGCCGATCGGTTAGCCACGCTGACCGTGCAAGTTTCTCCAGATCTAACGAGCTGGACCTCCGGCCCGACCGCCACCGCAGTCATCTCCGACACGCCGACCTCCCTCGTGACGCGCGATCTAACTCCCCTCGGCGTTGGTGCCTCCAAGCGTTTCATGCGGGTGAAAGCGGAGCTGCCCACCCCCTAAAGTGGCTGGAGCGTCCTGTTCCAGACCGTTGTGGGAGCATCCCGCTCCCAGCTTTGTCCTCAAATTCCCACCAACCTCTTCCGCGTCGCCTCATCCACCGTCTCGCACAGCCGGTAGCCGTCACCTTGGCTCGGGATCGACAGCAACAACGCGTCCCGTTCATACGGCGACGGGAAATCCAGCCCGATCAACGCCCGCCCGATTCGCTCACCGGATTGGCGGTAGTTGAAATAACAGAGGCTCGCATTGCCGCGCACTCGTTGGCCTAGAAAATCATGCAGCGCACCTGGCCGCTCGTAGAAATCCAGCCGTAGAAACGCCGCATTCTCCAACAGATCCCCGCGCAGCGGAATCGCCCGGAACGCAATCTCCACCGCGCCAGTTAGATCCTCCCACGCGAAGCCGTGCGCATCGAGTTTTTGCGGCAGTGCCTCCAGCACCGCCGGGTCGTCCGCATGGATCGTGAAGGCTGGCCAAGCTTCGTTCGCAGCGGTTTTTCCATACTGAAAATCCGCGATGTCGAGTCCCTCGAAGCAGGTATCTAATAGCTCCAGCATCGTTCCCGCGCGCTCGGGGATACGGACCCGCAAGGTGCGGCTGGTCTTGATGCCCGCGCCCACCGATTGGGCGATGAGTCCGAGTTGGAGGAAGTCGATGTTAGCCCCGCACAGCACCACCAAGATGCGCTTGCCGGTTAGCGTCTCACGGTTTTTTAAAACGGCAGCGAGGCCCATCGCGCCCGATGGCTCGGAGATGCAGCGCAGTCCTTCCCACAGCACTCGGATCGCGTGGCTGACCTCCGCGTTGGTCACTGTCTCGACTCGGTCGAGCGTGTCCTTGCAAATTTCAAATGGCAGCGCACCGGCCTTTCTAACTGCGGTGCCGTCGCAGAACAAATCCACGTTTTCCAGTGCCACCGGCTTGCCCGCCGCTAGCGCGGCCTTCATCGACGCTTGGCCCACGCCCTCCACGCCGACGACTTCGATGTTAGGCCAGTAAGTTTTCAGCCAAGTGGAAACGCCCGCGGCCAAACCGCCGCCGCCGATCTGGAGGTAGGCGGCATCGAACGGGCCGTGGCCTGATAGAACAACTTCATCCGCCAGCGTGCCTTGGCCGGCCATCACTTTTAAATCGTCATAAGCATGGACATACACCGCGCCGCTGGCTGCTTCATCGGCCCGCGCGGCGGCCACCGCTTCGTCATAGCTATCACCGGTTAGGTGGATTTCCACGAACTCGCCGCCATGGTGGCGCACCGCCGCTTGTTTCACTTTGGGCGTCGAGCGCGGCATGTAAATCCGCGCTCGGATGCCCAGCGTGCGCGCCGCCAGCGCGACGCCTTGCGCGTGATTTCCGGCGGAGGCTGTGACCACCCCGCGCCCCGCCTCGGTGGGTGTTAGAAGTGCCATCCGGTTGCAGGCTCCGCGCCATTTGTAGGACTTCACGGCGGATAGATCCTCGCGTTTCACCCAGATCTCTGGCCCCGGTCCGGGCAGGGTTAAACGCTCTAACGGCGTCGCCTGCCCAAAGCGATAGACCCGCTCGCGGGCAAACAAAATTTCCTGGCGCAATTGCCGGTCGAGCGGCAGATCCTCACGAGTCATGGCCGAGCTTTGTCTCAAACCCACCGACCCTGCAAGGCACGATGAAAAGTTAGAGTGCGGCTGCAATGTGTCCCGGCTTTCTCAATCGGCAGCAGACGGGCGCTTCGAGTATTCCTCATCAAGCGTTCCACGAGAAGATCCAGCACCTTGGACACCCAGATACGATGCGCCCGGATGCAGGGGCGGCCGCCACAGCTAGCCGGTATTGTCTTGCGGGAGGTTGTCCGCCTGTTTGAATCCCCGCGTCTCCCATGTCGCTCACTAAGTCTCTAACTGTTACCGCCTTCGTTTGGGTCACCGCCATCACCGGGGCGCATGTGGCGATGAACCTGCCGAAGCCGTCCACTTGGTTTGCGAAGGAACCGAAAATGAAGATCGGCTTCCTGCCGGTGACGTGCCACCTCACCTGTCCGGTCACGGATTTCATCAACAAGGAGTTGGAAGGCGAGGGCTTGTTTGAACCGCGGAAATTCAGCGAGTTCCCAGTGCTCAAGGAGTCTTTCATATCCGGCGAGCTCCGGGCCACTTTCATCCTCGCGCCGATGGCGATCGCCCTGCGCGAACAGGGGGTTCCGATTAAGATCGTCTATCTCGGGCACCGCGACGGGACTGCGTTGATGGTTCACAAGGACTCGAATATCCGCAGCATCGCCGATCTTCGCGGCAAGACGGTGGCGGTGCCTAGCCGATTTTCCAATCAGCGCCTACTTATTTTTCGCGCACTCAAGGCTAACGGAATGACGATCAAGGATATCAATCTCGTTGAGATCCCGCCGCCAGATATGCCCGCCGCGCTCTACTCGAAATCAGTGGATGCAGTGACCAGCGGCGAGCCATTCATGGCCCAATGCGAACTCGACGGCTATGGGCGGGTGCTCTATCTAACCAAGGATATTTGGCCGAATTTCATCTCCTGCGTGCTCGCGGTGAATGAGGCCGAGATCCGCAACAATCCGGCACGGGTGCAGAAGCTCGTCGATGGCATCGCCCGCAGTGGCATGTGGCTGGAAGGCGGCATGGATCATCGCCAAGCGGCGGCTCAATTCGTCGCCAAGAAATACTACAACCAGAACCCGCGGCTGTTGGAATACGTGCTCAGCAAGCCACCCGACCGCGTCCGCTATAATGATCTCACGCTCCAGCGCGAGAATTTCGCGGAGATTGAGCAGCTTGGAAAGGAGTCTGGCGTGCTAAAGGGCAACGTGACATTCGACGACTATGTGGATGTTAGTTTCGGCCAGCAAGCTGCGAAAACTATGAAGGAGTATGATTTCACAGCGGCGGAGGCGCTCAAGGCTCTCAATAAATGAAAGGTCAACGCGTGATTCTGCCGCTGCTGGTCGGCACCCTGTTCCTGATCGTCTGGCATATTGCGGTGAAATCCTCCAAAAGCGATATTATGCCGACTCCATGGGAAGTCATTCTGGGCTTGGTGGAATTGGCGAAGCAAGGGGTGCTGATCAAATACATCGTCGCCTCGCTGTTCCGCGTGACCTGGGGTTTCTTGTTAGCTATCGTTATCGGCGTGCCTGCGGGGCTTCTGCTAGGGTGGTATCGGCCCGCCGCCGCCGCCTTCAACCCGATGATCCAGATCTTCCGGCCCATTTCGCCGATCGCTTGGATTCCGCTGGCCATCCTCTGGTTCGGCACCTCCGACGTATCTCCTGTTTTCCTCATCTTCCTCGCCAGTGTTTTCCCGATCACCGTCTCGGCAATGGCTGCGGTGCAAAACATGCAGCCGGTCTATGTCAGGGCTGCTAGAAACTTCGGTCTGAACAATATACAACTTTTCCGCAAAGTCATTTTCCCCGCCTGCCTGCCGCAGATTCTAACCAGCCTGCGAATCGCCCTCGGCATCGCGTGGTTAGTCGTCGTCGCCGCAGAAATGGTCGCCCAGAACTCCGGCCTCGGCTATCTCATCATCGATGCTCGCAACGCCGGTAAACGTTACGATCTCGTCGTCGCCGGCATGGTGATGATTGGTCTCATCGGCCTCATTCTCGACGTCGCCGTGCGCAGCTTGGAGAAGTTCGACGAAGTCCGCTGGGGCTATGCTAACAAAGACTAACCGTGACCGATCCTATGAATGATCAGCCCGCCATCCAGGTGCGGAACCTCTGGATGACTTTCCCCGGCAAGACCAAGGACGCGCCCGTCCATGTGCTTGAAAACATCAGCCTCGAGGTCAAGCGCGGGGAGTTTGTCTGCATCGTCGGCCCATCCGGCTGCGGGAAATCTACGCTGCTTAACATCGTCGGCGGCTTCCTCAAACAGAGTTCTGGCGAGGTGCTCGTCGAGGGTAAGCCGGTCACCGGACCCGACCCCAAACGGATCTTTGTGTTTCAGGAAAACGGCGTTTTTCCATGGCTCAATGTCGAGGACAACGTTGGCTTCGGCCTCTTGAAGAAGACCGAGGCAGAGCGCCGCAAAATCGTTAGCCACTACATCGAAATGGTAGGTCTAACTGGCTTTGATAAGTCATACCCGCGCGAGCTATCTGGCGGCATGCGCCAGCGCGTCGAGATCGCCCGCGCCCTCGCCTCGTCGCCCGACATTATCTATATGGACGAGCCATTCGGTGCGCTCGATTTCATCACTCGCATGAAGATGCGCGCCGACCTTGTTAGGATCTGGCGGGAGGAAAAGAAGACCATCCTCTTCGTCACTCACGACATCGAGGAAGCCGTCCAGCTCGC
The DNA here is from genome assembly GCA_043735445.1 of Akkermansiaceae bacterium. Classification (GTDB taxonomy): domain Bacteria; phylum Verrucomicrobiota; class Verrucomicrobiia; order Verrucomicrobiales; family Akkermansiaceae; genus Luteolibacter. The sequence goes on from JAYTEI010000350.1 coordinate 5,019, forward strand.
CGATACCGTGCTGGTCATGAGCCAGCGCCCGGCGACTGTTAGCCTGCGCTTGCCCATCGATCTACCCCGCCCACGCGACCTTGATTCCCCCGGCTACCTCGAAGCCCGCGACCGCATTTTTCGCGAAATGGGCATGAGCCTGAAAGTGGGGGAGTGAGGAGGGTGGGGGTTCGAGGTATAACTGTTAATGGCAATCTCAAGGAGGGGCGATCTCCGAATCTCCCAGCCAATGAGGGGCCGCTGGAGATGCGCTTTCGCTCTGTGTCATCGACTCACCATTGGCTCGGCGGATCGGAGTCCGCCGTTCCTTGGGGCCTCCCACTTTAAGCTGTATCCAGTTGTCATCTCAAACGGATGAAGCTGCTTATTGACGAGAAGCGATTCTGATTCTCGCCTGATAGCCTGCCTCCGTTGGAAACTTTAAGTTGCGCTCTCGCCCTGACTGGGTCTTGTGAGGCATGGCAGAAACGGTGCACAGAGGAGGGTGGAGATGAGTCAACTTGCGTTGCCAAGAAGGATCGCCTTTGTGGGTGGCTATGAGCCGCGGCGGTGTGGGATCGCCACCTTCACGCATGATGTTTGCGAGGCGGTGGCTGCGGCGGTTCCGACGGCGGAGTGCATCGCCGGAGCGGTCAATGATCGGGTGCAAGGTTACAACTATCCGCCGCGGGTGCGCTTCGAGTTGTTGGAGAAAGACCTAGATTCCTACCGACGCGCGGCGGACTTTTTGAATTTCAACAACACCGAGGTGCTGTGCGTGCAGCACGAGTTCGGGATCTATGGCGGCTCAGCGGGCAGCCATTTGTTAGCCCTGCTCAAGGAGGTGCGGATGCCGGTGGTGACGACCTTGCACACAGTCTTGCAGGAGCCGAATCCGGCGCAGCGCAAGGTCATGGAGGAACTGATTTTACGCAGCGACCGCCTCGTCGTGATGGCCCGCAAAGGTGCGGAGATCTTGCGTGATACCTATGCG
>JAYTEI010000351.1:0-2693 GCA_043735445.1 Akkermansiaceae bacterium
ATCAGCGGTTTCACACCGTCCAACGCGACCACCTTTACCGTGGTGAACTCCACTGGCGCACTTTCCGGCGGGTTCGCCAATTTCGCCGCCGGGCAGCGGCTAGGCACCTCCGGCGGGCAAGGCAGTTTCCTCGTCAGCACTGCCGGCAACATGGTCACCCTCAGCGGCTACACGGCGCTCACTCCACTTCAATCCTGGCGATTTGCAAATTTCGGCGACATCAATGCTCCTGACACCGCCGATCCGGATGGTGACGGATTCAGCAACCTCGTGGAATATGGCTTCGGCACCGATCCGAACGTTTCATCGTCCGCCGCCATCAGCTATTCCGGGGCCGTCCTCAACGGGCGTGGCCAGCCCACCATCAGCGTAACGAACATCACCAACGGAGTGGACTTCCGCGCGGTGTTCGGCCGCCGCCAGAACTTCGTGGCCGCGGGACTGACATACACGGTGCAGTTCAGCGCCAACAACCTCGCCAACTGGGTGAACAGCAACGCGACACCCACGGTATTGGCCACGGACGGGGTCATCGACGCGGTGAGCGTGCCCTATCCGGCATTCATCGCCACCCCGAACGGCGCCGAGAAACCCAAGTTCTTCCGGGTGGGCGTCTCCAGCAACTAAGCCGGAATCGCCGCACCGTCCCTCAATCCGATCACCGCTCACAGCCGTTTGAAAAACCCGTTTCAATACTCCACCGCTTGGGTGGCCATGACCCTGATCGTTCCCGCCACGGCCGACACGATTTACAGCAACCTCCAGGACACCCCGATCCCCACCGACTTCACCGGGGTTTTTATCGACGTCAATGGGGACACGAACTGGGACATCAATCCATTCTTCGGCGGAGTGGGCGTGGCTAACAGTTCTGCCTTTCAGCCGGTCCGCACCAGCGCGGGAAATCTCGGCACCCTTCAGAATTTCGCGGTGGGTTCCAGCATTGATGTCAGCGGCATCTTCGCCACCGGCATGGGTGGTTCCGAGGACCATCTGGGTAATACTTTCACTTCCGGCCAAGAAGGTTATCTCGGTTTCAAACTTGCTGGCAACTACGGCTGGATGCGGGTGGTCTTCACTGGCAACACCGCCGGGGCCGTGGTCAAGGACTGGGCTTACGACAACACCGGCGCGGCAATCATCACCGGGCGAGTCCTCCAAAGTGCCGTTTCCGCAGGAACCCAACTTGTCACACTCTCCCCGGCCAGCGGTGAGTCTTTCACCCTCGGCTCCTTGATCACCAACACGGGAGGCAACATCAACAGCGTCCTCAAAATCGGAGCCGGAACCACCACGCTAGCCGGCACCAGCACTTACAGCGGAGTCACCGGCATCGACAACGGCAAACTGATCGTCAACGGCAGCATCGCGTCCAGCAGCGCGACGACGGTCAACCTCGGCGGCACCCTCGCCGGGTCGGGGACGGTGGGAACTCTCACGGTGAATGCGGGCGGCATTCTGTCCCCGGGAAATGGCGTCGGCAGCCTCACTCTAACCAACGGAGTGACCCTAGCCGGCAGCTATATCTGGGAACTGGGCGCACTCTCGACCAGCAATCCTGGGTCCGATTTCGACATCCTTACGATTGTCGGTGGCAACGCCGACATCACCGGTGCGGCATTCGGGCTGAGCCTCGGAGCTTTCGCGCCGAGCAATGTTCCCTTCTGGCAGTCGAGTCAGACTTGGTCCGGCATCCTCAACAACACCGGTTTGGGGACGCTAACCGGCACTTTCGCCGCGATTGACAACACCGCTTGGTCGTCAATCGGCAGTTTCACCACCACCACCACCGGCAACGACGTCAACCTGGTGTGGTCAGCGGTCCCGGAACCCGGCAGCGCGGGATTGATTGGTGGCCTGGGTGTGCTCGCCCTGCTGGGCCGCCGCCGCAATTTTATCTGAAAAGCCGCTCAACGGGTGGCCCTGATGGTGGACGGGATCTTTCCAAGCAAGGATCGCTGCGTGGTGGTGGCGCTGGCCATCGATATTCATGGCCACAAGCATCTGCTGGCTTTCGAGGAGGGCTGCCGTGGGAGCGCGGAGGTGGTGAAGGGTTTGTCCGCGAGATTGCATGGCGCGGGGATTACAGGCGGGGGTGGCGCGGCGGCTGCTGTTAGTCCGTGATGGCAGCGAGGCGATTGCCAAGGCGGTGAGGCATTTCTGGCCGGATGCGGTGCAGCAGGAGTGTCTGGTGCATGTCGAGCGCGGGCTGTGGTCCAAAAGGAAAAGAGTTTTGCGCGGACGATTCATTCCCAACGGATTTAATCCTCGGTTTCCTTGCGGATTTGTTCCGGATTTCGACATTCGAAATTCCCCCCGAATAAACCACCCCCCAAAAAAGTGAGGCAGGTCAGCAAATAAACATTTACAGATTGGGGGTTGTGTATTTTGTAATGTCACAATAAATTCAGAATTAGTTCTGGAGCATTGAGGAGATCCAAACAGCTCTCAAAACCCACATACACCCTCTCAAAATAAACCCAAAACACCCAGAAAACCCGTTTTTCTTAGTCCCATCAACTCCCATCAACTCCCATGAAACCCCGCATCTTCTCCGCCGCCCGCCGCTCAATTCTCTCCAGTAGCATCGTCTTCACCTGCGTCTCAAGCTCCGCCTTTGCCCAGTCCACCTGGGTTGGTGGCACGAGCACGGACTGGAATACTGCCGTCAACTGGGACAACGGCCTGCCCGG
>JAYTEI010000352.1:0-12899 GCA_043735445.1 Akkermansiaceae bacterium
GACCAAGACCGGCAAGCCCTTCGGCGTGCTGGTGCTGGAAGATTTCACCGGCAGCGCGGAGATCATGTTGTGGGGAGAGACCTTCGTCCCCGCCCGCGATGCCGGACTGCTAGAGCCGGGAAAAATCATCAAGCTCAAGGGCAACATCCAGATGGATGACCGCACCGGTGGCCGCCGCATCACCGGCTACGAAGTAGGCGAACTCAAACCCAAGCGCGGCGCAGCCAACACCAACGGCCCGTTAGAGCTGATGCTGTGGACGACCCGCCACAGCGAGCGCGACCTGATAGAAATCAAGCTCGCCCTCGGCAACCACCCCGGCACCACCCCGGTGTTGCTGCATTTTCAAAACAGCGCCGGTCGCCGGATCACCGTCGCGGCGGGTGAGTCCTACAACGTCAAGCGCGACGAGGATTTGGAAGAAGCTCTCGGGCGTTGGCTGGAGGAGTGAATTCCGGGGCGATTACCCTAAAAAGGAAGATGGTAACCACTGATTACACTGATTGAACTGATTTTTAGAAGGTTGGAAAGGATTACCCGTACACTCAAAAGGGGAGTCGAATTGCTGCTCTTTCTTTCAGTGAAATCAGCCAAAATCAGCGCAATCAGTGGTAAATCTCGTAGCTGACACCTTTGTCATTTTCCTTTTTAGGATTACTTCAGCGGGGCGGCGGCGAGCACATTGCGGCACCATGTTAGAGCCATCAGCGAGTAGCCGGTGCCGTAGGCTTGGTGGTAGTCGTAGAGCGGATAGTCCCACCACGAGCCGTCCTTTTCCTGGCGCTCTAACAAGATGATGGCGAGCTTCTCTGCGTAGGCGGCGTGTTTTTCCTTGGGTAGGAGTTTTACGGATTCGGTGAAATAGTAGATGCCGTAATAGTAGAAATATCCGGCGATCCGGAACTGCCCTTCATGCGGGACGGGGCGCTTGCGGGCGTTGCTGAGGAAGCCTTCGCGGGCGAGGAAGCGGTCGGCCCAGGTGGTGAGAACTTCGTCGGTGACGGCCGTTTCCCCGAAGACACGGAGGGCGGCATTGCACGCTTGGGAGCGGCCCAGCGAGCCGGCGGGGCGGTTAATGTCCACCCGCGGGCGCATCCGGTGACAGAAGGAGTAAGTGTAGGAAAAATCCGGCGTGCGCTGATAGTTGATGCCGGCGATGGCGTGTTTGACGAGCTTGTCGTCGAGCTTCACACCTAGGGTGGTGCGTGCCTGGTCCATGGCTAACAGGACGGTGGCGGTGGTGAAGGCAGTGGGCAGGCCGGAGGGTTTCTGGGTAGTGACTTCGTCGAAAACATCGAGGTAGCCCCAGCCGCCATTGATGTCTTCGTAGCGATTTACCAGATCGACTTGGCCTTGGGCGAGGCGAACCCAATCGGCCTTTTTCGCAGGGTCGGATTCGCGCTGATAGAGGCGGGACATGGCGCGCAAGGCATAAGCGTGGCCCCAGACATTGTAGGTGGTGGTGGGGTCGGCGCGGCGGAGTTTCGGCAACTCGGCGGCGGTCCAGGCGGCGGCTTTGTCGATGGCGGCGGCAGCCTCGGGACGCGGGTCGGCGGCGTCGATCAATCCTGATAGCGCGAGGGTGGATGCGCCTGCGAGAAAAGCTTGATGGGCACCGGGAAGCGGCGCGTAAATGTTAAGATCCTTGGTGAGGCGGGCGCTGCCCCACGAGCCGTTAGGGTTCTGATGGGTGAGCAGGAAATCGACACCACGGCGAATGGAGGCATCAAGCGCGGCGGGGGTGATTTCGCCGCGAGCGAAGACACAAGACAACAAGACACAAGACGCAAGCCGGAGAGTGGAAGATGGCGACATCGCGGTCTCTTTTCTTACGTCTTCAAGTCTTAAGTCTCATCTCTCCGGAACGACGATGACTTGGCCGGGTTCGAGTCCGCTTAAAATTTCAGTTTCCTCCTTGGAAACTCGGCCACGCTTGACTGGGCGGCGCTCGGTTTTGCCATCGGCGAGTTTCACCGCGACGGTCCAGCCGCTGGCCTCGAAGTCGAGAGCCTTGTTAGGGATGACGATGGCGGCAGGCTGCTGATAGGAAATCAGGCGGATCTGGGCGGTCGCGCCGGCGGCGGGGGTGAGATCCTGGGGCCAAGTGACCGCTAGATCAGCGCGGTAGGTGCCATCCGGCGCGGGCGCGGCGGCGAGCTTGAGGAGCTTGATCGGGATTTCCACATCCTCGCGACCGGCGAGGGTGGCGATGCCTGTTAGCTCGGGCTTAAGGGTGCGGGCGGTGGCCTCGTCCACGAAGGCGATGAGGGCGAGCTTGGCGGTGGCTGGGACAAAAGTGGCGAAGGCTTTGTTGACGGGTGGGTGCCCTTGGAGGACGAGAGTTTTGATAATTTCGCCGGGGGTCCAGCGGCCGTTTTCGATAGGGCCGTGATAGAAAGTGCCGTCAGCTGGAGCTTTAAACTCGAACAAGCTGCGGTCGGCCTCGAGTTCGGCGAGGTCTTGTTTCGCACGCAGGTTGGCGGTTTTGAGGGACTCGAGGGCGAGCTTGTTCAGCTCGATGGCGCGTGGGATGTCGAGTTCGGCTTTTTTCTGGCTGATCGAGGTGTCGCGTTCGCTATCAGCTAGAGATTTCGCCTCGCGGGGGAGCGTGACGGAGAGCGTGCGTTTGTGGTCGAGGGTCTCCATGCGGAGGGCAAACTCGGCGGAGGCGACGGCGTCTTGCTGGCGCACGAGGATGATTTCCTCGGTGTCTTCGGTGATGTCGTCCGCCTCATACATCTTGGAAAGTTGTTTGAGTTCCTCGCGTTGGTTCGAGAGGATTTGCTCGCTGCGCTTGAGGGCTTGGGCGGCGGATTCCTCGGCGGCTTTGCGGCGGGTCTGGGTGAAATAGGCGTTTTCCTCCTTGGCGATTTCCGCAGCGCGGCGGAGTGACTCCAGCTTGTTAGGCGAAGTTTCGAGGAGGATCTTGGAATCGAGTTCGGCTTGGGCAAGCGAGAGCTTGGCGGTCTCAAGTGCGCTGCGGGCATCCACGAGTTTCTTGTCGATGTCCTCAGAATCGAAGCGGACGAGCAGGTCGCCTTTCGCGACAGTCGCGCCATGCTCGGCGAGTTGGAGGATCTTAAAATCCGCCCACGCCTTGGGATCGAGCTTGAGCAGCACGCCATCGCCGCCCGGCAGAGCGGCGGCGGTGAACGATTTTTCGATCGCAAACGGGCGCGGCTCGATGGTGACTTCTCCGGCGTGGGAGGCGGCTGCGATCAAGGCGGGAATGAGGTGTAAAGGGGTGAGGCGGGCCATGGGAGCGGCGCAATCAAGCACGCTGCCCAGCAAAGATCAATCCGCTGCTTTGCCTTTTCGCGCGAGCCAGATGGGCAGGAAGCGCGGGCGTTTTGCGTTAGGCGAGGAGGGCACGGTGAATTCCGCGACTTCGAAGCCCGAGCCTTGGAGGCGGCGGGTGAGGCTGGCAACGTGACGCGAACCGGCGATGGCTAACAGGCCACCGGGTTGCAATGCTTCAAAGGCGGCGGAAACCCAGCGGCGTTCGTCCACCCAAGTGCGGTTGCGCGGGCCGGTGGGCGAGGCGTCGAGGTGGACCAAAATGGCGTGGAGTAAGCCGGCGTGTTTGATGAGTCCAGACGGGCCGCAGTCAGTTTCTAACGACACGCGAGGCTCGGTGAGTAGCGGGCTATCAGGCAGATGCGCACGGTGCCACTCGGGGATCGCGGCGAGCGGCTCGGCGACGATGAAGTTGGCGCGTTTTTGCGGAAGCTCCTTGGCCACGGCGGCGATGGCATGGCCGAGACCGAGGCCGGAAAACCAGATCTGCGGCTGGCGGGCGGGACGGAACGGGGCGCAGGCGAGCCGGGCGAGTTCTTCCTCAGCGGCGCGGGTGGCGGGGCCGCAGATTTGCTGGCCGTGGACGAGCAGAAATTTGCGACCATCGTGCTCCTGGAGGGCGAGGGTGTTGCCGTCCGGGAGTTGGGTTTCGGCGAGAGTGATTCGTGGTTTCATGGAGCTGGTGGCTGGGGTGGCCGGGCGCGGCTTAGTGGATGATTGCGACGATGTCCATCGAAGTTTGGAAACAGAAAACCCCGACCAAGTGGCCGGGGTTTTTTTGGTTTTTTAGTTGCTGGGAATCTAGGAAGCCGAGGCTCCCCGATGGATTACAGGCTGCCTTTAAGGACGGACGATGGCTTGAAACCGACCGACTTGGAAGCGGCGATCTTCATGGCTTCCCCGGTTTTCGGGTTGCGACCTTGGCGGGCGGCCCGCTTTTTGACTTCGAAAGTTCCGAAACCAATGATTTGGACTTTCTGGTCCTTCTTCACACCTTTGGCGATGGAAGAGAGAACGGCTTCGAGGGCTTCGTCGGCAGCACGCTTGGTCGCGTCTTTTCCGAGGGCAGCTTGGATGGATTCAATCAGTTCAGCTTTGTTCATGGCAGCGACGTTTCTGAGAATGCATCTGAGGGTTGGCAAGAGAAAATCCATTGAATTTAAAGGGATTTTTTCAAACTGGTTGCTTGACTTGGATGGTGCTTCCGGTGTTTGGCGACTCTTGATAGAGAGCCGCTGCTCTGATAGAGAGCAGACAGCTTCCACTCTGGGGTGGGAAATTTTCATTAGGGCGGGTGCGATGGATGGCAGCGGAAAGTGCCGGAACTTCCGCGAGTGAGAGTTGTCTGCCGCCGCCGGGGTGGGATCGACACGAGTGGATTTCAGCAAAGCCGACTGCTGTGTGGCGAGTCTGTGGGACAGAGCGATCGCGAGTCTAGCAGGCCGCCCGGCGGGGTTTCAGCGACACTCGGAGTTGCGCCCGCAGCGGCACTTGCTGAATGCTCCCCGAAACGCTGGATCCCTGATCCAGCAAGGATTCTCCGGGGCTTGTGAAATTTTTCACAAATAGATCTTGCGAAAGTTGGTGACGATCCTTTAAAGACCCCGCGCCTGCCGTCAGCAGGATGTCCGCATGCGTCTTTTCCTATCAACCGCGATTTTTTGGATTTTGAGCCCGCTCGCCGCTTTTGCCGCTGCGGAGGGTGCTCATGAGGCGCTGCCACTGCACGCCCAACGGATTTTCGAAAACTTGCCGATCACCAACTCGATGGTGATGTCGTGGGTGGCCGCTTTGTTAGTGATTCTGTTCGCGATGGTCGCCACGCGCCGGATGGAGATGGTCCCAAGTGGGATTCAAAACTTCGCCGAATGGCTGGTAGAGAGTCTCTACGATTTCCTCGAAGGCATTCTCGGTGCCCACTTGGTCAAGCGCACGTTCTGGTTTTTCGGCGGAGTCTTCATTCTGATTCTTTGCTCTAACTGGATCGGCCTCGTGCCAGGAGTCGGGACGATCAAATACGGTGAATCCGCAGTCCTGCGCGGTGGCAATGCCGACCTCAACATGACTGCCGCGCTGGCGGTCGTCGCCACGGTTCTGTGGTTCTATTGGGCAATCACCGAGAACGGAATCGGTGGACTACTGAAACATATCTTTGCGCCGAAAGGTGATTTCAAGGGCATCATGAAACTGCTCATGATTGTTATCTTTTTCATGGTCGGCATCATTGAGGTGTTCTCAATCTTACTTCGCCCAGTGGCACTTTCCTTCCGGCTATTCGGCAATGTGTATGCAGGTGAAAACATGCTGGAAACCATGATGGGCATGGTTCCTAAAACTATCGCCTTCCTGCCCGCCATGCCGTTCTACTTTTTGGAGCTGCTCGTCGGCCTGATCCAAGCTCTCGTCTTCATGCTGCTAACCGCCGTGTTTCTGCAGTTAATCTGCGATCACGGCGATGACCATAAGGAAGCCCATTGAACCCTTTCCCGTTCTGACCATGACTCAATCGTGGGGAGCGGAAAAACCAATAACAGCAACACACCAACTAATACTATCATGACAACCCTCATCGACCTCAGCCCCTATCTCGGCGAACTCACTGGCAGCATGCAATCCGGACTCGCCGCCATCGGCGCCGGCCTTGGCATCGGCCTCATCGGCGGCAAGGCTGCTGAAGCCACCGGCCGCAATCCGGGTGCATCCGGCGCGATCCTCACGATCTCCATCATTCTTGCAGCGCTCGTCGAAGGTGCCTTCTTCGTTGCCGCTCTTGTCAAATAATCGACCGATGCCGGCGGGCCTAACACCCGCCGGCACCCTTTCGCCTTCGCCTTCTTTTCCCGTTTCATTCCAGTTCCAAGCGCCATGTTCGACATCATCAACGTTCTTGCAGTAGCGGCCGAGGCCGCGCCAAGTTCCGGTAATCCTCTCGAAAACATCGTCAAGACGTTTCACGTCGAGTGGCCGCTGCTCATCGCGCAGATTCTCAATGTCCTCGTCGTGCTGTTCGTTCTGAAGAAGTTCGCATTTGGTCCTATCCTCGCAATGCTTGAGCAACGCCGCGCCCGCATCATCGCCGGTGAGGACAAGATCAAACTCATCGAGCGCCAACTCGCCGACTCCGTGCAGACGACCGCCACCGCCATTGCCAAGGCCAATGACGAAGCCGTCCGGATGGTCACCGAGGCCAAACAAGGAGCCGCTTCTTTCACCGAGCAAAAAGCCCAGGAAGCAATTTCCAGTGCCCAACAGATTTTAGCGAAAGCGGAAGCCGCCGCCAAAGCGGACCGCGAACGCCTCGTCGCTGAACTCAAGCGCGAGTTCGGTCGCCTGGTGGTGGCCACCACCTCGCAAGTCACCGGCAAGGTTCTAACCGCCGACGACCAGAAGCGCATCAATGAAGACGCGCTCGCCCGAGTCGAAGCCTAATCATCCATTTTCGCTTCCTTCTCTGTCATGAAAATTTCCAAGACCGCCGCCGCTGCCGCCCGCCGCTTGTTTGGACTCTGCCAGACGGCTGGACGGTTCGACGAGTCGAAATTGCGCGAGGTGATCACCCGCTTGGTCGAGGCCAAGCCGCGCGATTTCACCGCCATCCTCGCCGCACTTCAACGTCTGACCCGCCTCGAACTCGAGCGCCGCGAGGTCACCGTGGAGAGCGCTGTGGAGATGGACGAAGCCACTCGCCAACGGGTGGTCACCGGTCTCGAGAACCAATACGGGAGCGGCCTCATCCTCCAATACAAGATCACCCCCGCCCTCTTGGGTGGCCTCCGCATCCGCGTGGGCAACGATGTGTTCGACGGCTCGGTCCAGGGCCGACTCGACCGCCTCGCTAACGCATTCTAACGTTTATATCTTTGCTGAAAACTTTAACTGAAAACTGAATATTTGCCATGAGCAGCATCCTCCAGGAACTCGAACAACAGATCGCCGGCATCACGTCGTCCGTTAAGAAAACCAACGTCGGCACTGTCCGCCAAGTCGGCGACGGCGTGGCTAAAGTCGAAGGACTCTCCGACGTCATGCTCAACGAAATGATCGAGTTCGGCGGTGGCGTCACCGGCATGGCCCTCAACTTGGAAGAAAGCGAAGTCGGCGTGGTGCTCCTCGGTGATTATGCCGCCGTCAAGGAAGGCGCGGAGTGCCGCACGACCGGCAAACTTCTATCCGTTCCTGTTGGCGAAGCCGTCCTCGGTCGCGTGGTCAACGCCCTCGGTGCCCCCATCGACGGCAAGGGCGACATCGTTGCCTCCGCCCACTATCCGATGGAGAAAATCGCGCCGGGCATCATCAAGCGGAAGTCAGTTAGTGTTCCCGTCCAGACCGGCATCATGTCCATCGACGCGATGATCCCCGTCGGCCGCGGCCAGCGCGAGCTCATCATCGGCGACCGCGCCACTGGCAAGACCACCATCGCGGTGGACACCATCATTTCCCAAGCCCTCCAGAACAAGGCAGCGGAAAACGGCAAGCTCCAGAACCACAAGCCGCTTTATTGCATCTACGTCGCCATCGGCCAGAAGCTCTCCAACGTCGCCCGGATCCAGAAGATCCTCGATGACGCCGGAGCCATGGAATACACCACCATCGTTTCCGCATCCGCCTCGGACGCCGCGGCCATGCAGTATCTCGCACCGTATGCCGGTTGCGCCATCGCCGAGTATTTCATGGACCAGGGCAAGGACTGCCTGATCGTGTTCGACGACCTTTCCAAGCACGCCGTCGCCTACCGCCAAGTGTCGCTGATTCTCCGCCGCCCATCCGGCCGCGAAGCTTATCCGGGCGATGTGTTCTATCTCCACTCTCGGTTGCTTGAGCGTTCCGCCCGCCTCTCCGAAGCCGCGGGTGGTGGCTCACTCACCGCGCTGCCGATCATCGAGACCCAGGCCGGCGACGTTTCCGCCTACATCCCGACCAACGTGATTTCCATCACCGACGGCCAGATCTATTTGGAAACCGACCTCTTCTATCAAGGCATCCGGCCCGCGATTTCCGTCGGCCTCTCGGTGTCCCGCGTGGGTTCCGCCTGCCAAACCAAGACCATCAAGTCCGTGGCCGGCACCACCAAACTCGACCTCGCCCAGTATCGCGAGTTGCAAGCATTCGCCCAGTTTGGTTCCGACCTCGATGCTTCTACCAAAAAGAAACTCGACCGCGGCGCCCGCATCGTCGAGCTCTTCAAACAGAATCAATACAGCCCGCTCGCGATGGAGATGGAGTCCATCTATCTGTTCGCGATGCAGAACGGTTACTTCGACGACGTGGCCGTGGCGGATGTGAAACGCTTCCAAGCCGCGCTTGGTGATTTCTTCAACACCCGCAAGGGCGACCTCCTTGATAAGATCCGCAACGAAAAGCCGGACCTCAAAAAGGATGCCACCATGGTCGATGCCGTTAAGAGCGGGATCGAAGATTTCAAGAAGAGCTGGAAATGATGTTATCCGTTATGGGTAAAAGTTATAAGTTCAAAAACTTAGCTCTGCACCCATAACTCTTAACAAATAACTTCTAACTAATAACTTTTAACTACCTTCACCCACAGTGGCCAACCTCCGAGACATCCGCCGGCGCATCAAGTCGGTCAAAAACACCGCGCAGATCACCCGCGCGATGCAACTTGTCGCTGCGGCCAAAATGAAGAAGGCGCAAGACCAAGCGCTGGCCGGACGCGAGTATTCAAAGCAACTCAACGGCGTCCTCCAAGACATCAGCGAGGGCTTCAGCGATGCGACCCACGCGCTGCTTGAAAAACGCAGCGGCAGCCGCGAGCTAGTTCTAATCATTTCCACCGACAAAGGACTTTGCGGTGCCATCAACACCAACCTTGCCAAGGTTGTCCGCAAACAAACCTCGGCGGATGCCGACTATGTAACTGTCGGTCGCAAGCTGCGCATCATGATGGAAAAACTCGGTCGCAAAGTGATCGCCGATTTCTCGGTGAAAGACCCGGTGCCGTTTGCCGATGCCCGCGCCATCGCGAGTTTACTATCCAAACAGTTTCTCGAAGGCAACTACGACAAAGTCACTGTCGCCTTCACTCGCTTCATCAACACGATGAGCCAACAGCCGGAAGTTGTGCAACTTCTCCCCGTCGAGCCACCGACGACCCACGGCGACGTCACCGAAACTAACGATTTCCTCTTCGAGCCATCCCCCAAAGATGTGTTAAGTGCGATTCTGCCACTCTATATTAACTTCCGGGTCTTCCAGGCCCTCGTCGAAGCCCGCGCCTCCGAGCACTCCGCCCGGATGGTCGCCATGAAATCTGCGACCGACAACGCAAAGAAATTCATCAAAGAACTCACGCTCGAATATAACAAACTCCGCCAGGGAGCCATCACCTCCGAACTTCTCGAAATCACCACCGCCATGAAGGCGATGGAATGACCGGTTGTCTTCATTTCCTTTTGCCATCAAACTCCCACCATGAAAAACATCACTGAAAGTGAGGCCCGGCAAGATCTAGGATCGCTGGTTGAGGCTGTCTGGGAGCATCGCGAGCCTGTGATCATCCGCCGTGAGAACGGCCATTCAGCCGTGATTATCTCGTTGGAGGAATATAAAGAAATGGATGAAACCGAGTATCTCATGAGTTCGCCGGAAAATGCGCGGCGGCTCCTTGCTTCCATCCAAGATTGTAGGAATGGCGTGAATTTGACCGAGCGCGAATTGATCGATCCATGAGGGTCGTTGTTCCAGGAACAAGCATGGGAGCATTACTGCTACTGGCAGACCGTTGATAAGAAAACCTTATGAAAAATCAATTTGCTAATCAAAGACATTCAGCGCTCACCATTCGCCGGGATTGGATTTCCAGAACCACTGAAGCACGATTATTCAGGATTTTGGTCCAGGCGGATCGACGACGAACATCGCTTGGTTTATGAAATCAAAACCGATGCTGTCGTCATCGCTGCTTGCCGTTTCCACTACTAACTTTTATCCGACCACTCTCAAATCTTCACACCATGAGCAACCAAGGAACCATCGTCCAGATCATCGGCGCCGTCATCGACGCCGACTTCTCCAAGGCCACCAATCTGCCTGAAATTTATAACGCCCTCGAGATTAACTACGTCCTCAACAACGTGGACACTAAGCTCGTACTCGAAGTGCAACAACACTTGGGTGATGGCTGGGTGCGCGCCGTCGCTATGTCCACCACCGACGGCCTTAAGCGCGGGATGGCTCTGGCTGACCTCGGCAAGCCGATCTCGGTGCCGGTTGGCAAACAAGTGTTAGGACGTATCTTCAATGTCACCGGCGATTTGGTGGACGAGAACGTGCCGCTTGCTGATATCAATTTCCGTTCCCCGATCCATCGGCCAGCACCTTCGTTCACCGAGCAATCCGCCAACACGGAAGTGCTCCCAACTGGCATCAAGGTCATTGACCTCATTTGCCCGCTCCTCAAGGGCGGCAAGGGCGGGATGTTCGGCGGTGCCGGCGTCGGCAAGACCGTCGTCATCATGGAACTCATTAACAACATCGCGAAAGCGCACGGTGGCTTCTCCGTCTTCGCCGGTGTCGGTGAGCGGACTCGTGAAGGAAACGACCTTTATTGGGAAATGATCGAGTCCGGCGTGATCGCCACCGAGCGCGACGATAAGGGCCACGTCAAACTCGACGACCGCGGCAATCCCGTTCTAACGGAAGGCTCCAAGGTTGCGCTTTGCTACGGCCAGATGAACGAGCCTCCGGGTGCCCGTCTCCGCGTCGCGCTCTCCGCCCTCACCATGGCCGAGCATTTCCGCGATGAGGACAACCAGGACGTGCTGCTCTTCGTCGATAACATTTTCCGCTTCTCGCAGGCCGGCTCCGAAGTGTCCGCGCTGCTAGGCCGGACGCCATCCGCCGTGGGCTATCAGCCGACCCTCTCCGAGGAAATGGCCGGTCTCCAAGAGCGGATCACCTCCACTAACAAAGGTTCTATCACTTCCATCCAAGCGGTCTATGTGCCTGCGGACGACTTGACCGACCCAGCTCCGGCTAACACCTTTGCTCACCTTGACGCCACCGTCGTGCTCGAGCGTTCGCTCGCCGAGCAAGCGCTTTTTCCCGCCGTCGATCCGCTCGCTTCCACTTCGAAAGCGCTCGCCCCAGAAATCATCGGAGAAGAACACTACCGCGTCGCTCGCGGCGTCCAGATGGTGCTCCAACGCTACAAAGACCTTCAGGACATCATCGCCATTCTCGGCATGGACGAGCTGTCCGACGAGGACAAGATGAGCGTCTTCCGCGCCCGTAAAATCCAGCGTTTCCTCACCCAGCCGTTCCATGTTGCGGAAGTTTTCACCAACGTCCCCGGCGTCCTCGTTTCCATCGCCGACACGGTCAAAGGCTTCGCCGAAATCCTCGATGGCAAGCTCGACGACGTGCCGGAAGGCAACTTCTACATGAAGGGCGGAATCGAATCAGTGCCGCGTGATTGATGTGAGAGTTAAAAGTTATTTGTTAAGAGTTATACGGAAATATGACTTATAACAAATAGCATCTAACCTATAACTTTATCCCCATGCCTCTCCAACTCGAAATCGTCACCCCCGAGAAGAAGATTTTCTCGGACTTCGTGGACAACGTCTATCTGCCCGGAGCGGACGGTGAATTGGGCATCCTGCCAGGCCACGCCGGTCTGGTGACTGCTTTGAAGCCCGGCGAACTTCGTTATGCCTACCACGGCACGACCCAGTTGCTCGCCGTCGGTTCCGGTTTCGCCGAAGTCACCCAAGCCAAAGTCATCGTCCTAACCGACAGTGCCCTTGGCGAGGCGGACATCGACGAAGCACATGTGGAAGCCGCCATCAAACGCGCACAAGACAAGCTCGCCACCGTCGATCATAACCTCAATTCAGAAGAGGTTGCTTATCTGCAAGGCGTCATCGCCAGGTCCGCAGCGGCCCTCCATTTCAAGCGCAAACATCGGTCCTGAGTTTCTATCATCTCAAGACCCACCCCGGCTCGTCCGCGGTGGGTTTTTTGTTGGTGAAATGAACCACTCTTGTCCCTGCTAGGATTTCGCACTACAGCTATACCTACATCATGAGCGACGCGGACACCGACCCTAACAAACTGATTTTTTCCCAAGAACGGATTTCCCGGCTAGCCGCCACCATGTCCATCGCCACGGATGAATTGGCCGCCATCATCGGCCAGGGCGCGTCCCATATCTATCCGGCGGGAGCTTGGCTTTTCCATGAATCTGCACCCCGCCTGTGGATGGGCTTGGTCGAGGAGGGCGAGATCGAAATCGTCCGCGGAAGCCACGGCAGCAGCACCCGCTTGGCCACCCTCAGGCGAGGCAGCGCGTTCAGCGAAGGAGTGCTGCTAGACGACCTGCCGCACTCCGCTTCCGCAGTCGCCCTAACGGATGTCCGCGTGTGGCTGATCCCGCGGGCGGTGTTCGAAACGTTGCGGGCGGATAAACCGGAAGTGTTCTACCGGATGGTTGGCCACATTGCCCGGCGTCTCAGCGGCCGTCTCGCGGCGGCGAATGAGCACCTCATTTCCGGCCGTTCACCCGTCGTCGCCACTTGGCGCAAGGAGCACGATTCGTTAGGCGAGCGCGAGCTGCCGGACACCGCCTACTACGGCGTGCAAAC
>JAYTEI010000353.1:0-2678 GCA_043735445.1 Akkermansiaceae bacterium
CATTCCCCGCAAACGGTTCTACGAGCTTGCCGGACCGACTTGGAAGCTCGGCATCAAATTCCTGTGGGGCCCGCGCGGGCGCTTCGACTATGCGTTCGCTCCGCAATTGGATTCCCAGTGGTCGGATCTGCCGAAACCGCACGGGTTCTACTGCGACGAGGAATTTTCCAGCAATCACCTGTCCACCGCGTTGATGCGCCAAGACAAGGTGTTTCCGCGCCAGCCGAACGGTTGCCCGGACATCCAGTCGTGGCACGCGTTCCACATCGAGAACAAGCTCTTCGTTGACATGCTGGAGCAGGTTTCGCGGGATGCCGGAGTCGAGATCATCGACGGCAAGGTCATCGGCGCGGACCGCGGGCCGGAGGGGATCACGGCGGTCCATCTGGAAGACGGGCGGCGGATGGAGGCGGACTTTTTCATCGACGCGAGTGGGTTCCGCAGCGAGTTGTTAGGAAGGGCGCTGCAAGAGCCATTCGTTAGTTTTGACAAGACCCTGTTCTGCGACCGCGCGGTCGTCGGTGGCTGGGAGCGGACCGACGAACCGATCCTGCCCTACACCACCGCCGAGACGATGGACTCGGGATGGGCATGGCAGATCGAGCACGAGCGCCACATCAACCGCGGTTATGTCTATTCCTCGGAATTCATTTCCGATGACGACGCGGCCGCAGAGTTCCAGCGCAAGAATCCCAAGATCCCCGAGTCGCTGCGGGTGGTGAAATTTGTATCCGGCTGTTATAAGCGGCTGTGGGTGGACAACGTCCTGGCAGTCGGCAATGCCGGCGGTTTCGTAGAGCCGCTGGAAGCGACCGCGCTGATGATCGTCTGCTCGCATTGCAAGACCTTCGTCGATTTCCTGTTGCACTCCTCGTTGGAGCCCACTCCGTCCATGCGCCATCTCTACAATGACCTGGTCGCGGACACTTGGACGGACATCCGGGATTTCCTCGGCCTCCACTACAAGGTGAACACGTTGTTGGACACGCCGTTCTGGAAACATTGCGTGGCCGATACGGATCTAACCGGCATCGGGGAAATGTTGGAATTTTATGAGGAAAACGGCCCCACCGGCTTTTGCCGCTACCGCATGCCGACCAGTCAGAGCGACTTTGGAATAGAGGGCTATTTCACGATGCTCGTCGGAAACCAGGTGCCTTATCGCAAACGCCACCAGGCCACCGCGCAGGAACGCGCGATTTGGGACAGCCACCGCAACGAGCAGGTTGCCCTGGCAAAAACTGGCTTGGACGTGAAGGAAGCTCTCGCTTACGTCCGCCATCCCGGTTGGGAGTGGTTTGCGGAACAGGCGAAGTAGCTCGTCAAAGCCCGAGGCGCGTGGCGGCTTGCGTTAGAACAACCCAATTCAGGAAATTCGCGGAGGTCCGGTAGCTGGCGTCATACTTGGATCCCGCGAAATTGCCTTGGGTGATTTCCGCCCCCTTTGACAGCGGCTCATAGAGGAACCAGCGGATGTAGCCGGGAATTCCTTCCGTGACCCAGCCGGGTGTGGGAGAGGGGTGGGGGTTAGTGGCTCCCGCACGCCAATAGTTCTGCACGGTGTGGACGAGTTCATGGATGACGCAGCCCTGCAACTGGGTCCGGAACCACGGCGCGCTCATGGAAAGCTTGTTGCCCAAGGCATAGGCGGGCGTGCCACCCATATCATCCCGGAACTCCATGATCACCGTTTCCGGCGCGGTGTATGGCTCGCTGGGAAGCATCGCGACCATCTTGGGATACCACACTTGCACCACTGGCATCAGTTCCTTTTCCACCCAGCCTGCTAGATCGGGTGCAAGGGTCGAATCGACCACATACTTGGTTTTCCCATCAGGTGACGGATAGATTTTGGTGAGCTTCTCCGCAACCGCCCGGGGAGCCGGACCATTCGCGTCGATCACGTCGGTTTCGCTCAAAAACGTGTTCGCCTGCGGGTCTTCCGCATTGGCCGACTCGATGTCGAATAACAGATAGCGGAATTTTCCCAACGATGACGCGCGTGCTTCGGAAATCGAAGCCGCGTGCTGCCCTCCGGGGCTTTTCTTGCGGGTATCGACCTTGGCAACCGGCTTCCAACCGCACGACAGCGGGTCGGTATCCCGCTTCGGGGCGCTGTTGAAATCCTTCTCGTCGCCATTGGCCACGGGGAGGTTGAAATTCATGAGTTTGGGCCGACCCAACGGAAACGACGGCCGTCATTCTTTCGCAATCTCCAGCCGGCGATGGGATTTGCGGAGATTCATCAAAACTTGGCTTGATTCCCCGGCATTCGTGACTAAAACCGCGCCCCTTCATGCCGGATCTATCACCCACTCTGAAATTTGCCATCCCGAAAGGTAGCCTTCAGGATCCCACTATCGAACTCCTCGCCAAGGCGGGCTATGAGATTCACGTTTCCTCGCGCGGGCTTCGTCCGAGCTCGAACGATTCGGAACTCGATCTCTATCTGATCCGGGCCCAGGAAATCGGCCGCTATATTGGCCAAGGTTTCATCGACTGCGGGATCACCGGCTACGATTGGGCCTACGAAAATGACGTGGATTTGATCGACCTTGCCGAGTTGCCATACTCGCGGGCCACGACTCGCCCGACGCGCTGGGTTCTGGTGGTGCCGGAAGATTCGCCGATCCGCAAGCCTGAGGATCTTGAAGGCAAACGCATCGCCACCGAAGGCG
>JAYTEI010000354.1:0-5944 GCA_043735445.1 Akkermansiaceae bacterium
GTGTTTCTAACGAGGATCAAATCTCCGGCGCGATAGACCCGGAACTCGTGATCGCTGGCCGCCGGTGGTAGCAGCACGTCCGCGCCATCCTTGCCGAACACCAGCCGTTCAAACGGCAAGTCCGCGTCGGCCGGCTCGCCCGCGTCGCCGCGCATTTCGCGCAAGATCGCCACCCCGTAATCCGGGCGGCCTAACCGACGCATGAAAATTTCGAAGCTCGAACGGTTGCGCTCAGAGCGCCCCGCCGCATCCACCAAGGTGAAAAGTTGCAAGCCCAGTGCGAGTTTCCCCGGATCGTCGAAGCTGTCCTTCAGCTCGACCGCCAGCCCTTGCAGCGGCCGCGGATTGCGGACCGCCCGTTGCAAGCGACGGCCTAACCAACCGTGGTCCACTTCAGGAAACGCGCTGCGCAACATGTCCAGAATCAAGTCCGCCTCCAGCGTGCTCAGCTCGTCATCGAGCGTCGCAAATGCCGCGAATGCATCCACCAACACGCCGACGTGCGCATCCGCTCCCGGCCGCAGCGCCCGCAGCCGCCCCACGCCGGGAATCGCCTGCAACCACCGCAGCGCACGCACCTTCCGCCGCGAGCTTGGCGGCGGGTCTTTCGGGGGCACGGGCGGTTCCATGGGCCTTTCTAGGCAGACCCCGCAGCTACCCGCAAGACCCGTGCAAAAAAGGGGTTTGCTTTTCATCCCCTTACGGTATCCTCCCTCACTCCCGAACGGCATCAAGCGGCGCAGTCTTCATCGCGCAGCCCCTTTCCGCCGGGGTTTTTCTTGCCAGCCATGTCCGACTCACCGAATTCCACTCCGCCTTCCAACAGCCCTAACCGTACTCCGGGCGACGCTAACGGTTTTAACTGGCGCGTCCTTGGCCTGATGGTTCTAGCGACAGTCATCCTCGGAGTCGCCTTCTACAGTCCGATGACCAAGGGAGTCGTTAAATCGCTGACTTACTCGCAATTTCGTCAGGCGTGGGATCAGGAACGCATCGTGGTGGATAATTCAAAGCAACCGCTCAAGGTCATCACCACTGACACTTCGTTTGACGCCACCATCACCGGTTGGATCACTCCAGAGGTCATCGCTCCTAAGGAAGCTGCCAGCAGGGACTTCCAAGTGCCTGTCAATCTAACGCTCCAAGGCACGGAAATTAACGAGCTGCTGGGCAACAACATCCGCTTTAAACAAGTCAGCTCCGCTGCCGAGAAGCCGCTAGAAGGGGACAACGTGGATACCATTTCCTTCGCGGAGTTCCGCAAAGTACTGGCGTTGAAATTGATCGAATTCGCGGATTCTGAAAAATCGCCCCGCATCCTAACATCCGCCGGTTCGGACGACGCGGTGATCGTCGGCACCCGCAAAATTGTCGCCACTCAAGAGTTGCAAACAGATGCCAAGGGCATGATCCCCAGTGCCGTCCAATTCAGCGTCCCCGTCTCCACCGCTATCCAGAGCGAGGATCTCAACAAGCTGCTCAAGGACAAGGCCATTTACGAGCGCAACAAGGACTATCTTAGCAGTGCGCTGTTCACCTTCTTGCCGTTCCTGCTGATCATTGGCATCCTGTTTTTCCTGTTCCGCCAGCAGATGAAATCCGCCGGCCGCGGTGCGATGTCCTTCGGCAAGAGCAAGGCCCGCCTGCTAACGATGGATCGCAACAAGGTCACCTTCAAAGACGTGGCCGGCATTCAAGAAGCCAAGGAAGAGTTGTTTGAAATCGTCGATTTCCTCCGCGATCCCCGCAAGTTCCAAAAGCTCGGCGGCTCAATTCCGAAGGGTGTGCTGATGGTCGGCTCGCCCGGCACTGGCAAGACTCTGTTAGCCCGCGCCATCGCCGGTGAGGCAGACGTGCCGTTCTTCTCAATCTCCGGCTCCGACTTCGTCGAAATGTTTGTGGGCGTCGGCGCATCCCGCGTCCGCGACATGTTCGAGCAAGGCCGCAAGCACGCGCCCTGCCTGATTTTCATCGATGAAATCGACGCCGTCGGACGCCATCGCGGCCACGGCATGGGCGGCGGTCACGACGAGCGCGAGCAGACGCTCAACCAACTCCTCGTCGAGATGGACGGCTTTGACACTCAGGAAGGAGTCATCATCATCGCCGCGACTAACAGGCCCGACGTGCTCGACCCCGCCTTGCTGCGTCCCGGCCGGTTCGACCGCCAAGTCACCATCTCACTTCCCGACGTAAACGGCCGCGAAGAAATCCTGCGCGTCCATGTGAAGAAAATCAAACTCGCCGCCGGCGTGGACCTATCTAAAATCGCCCGCGGCACGCCTGGTTTCTCCGGTGCCGAGCTGGCGAACCTGATTAACGAGTCCGCGCTGTTAGCCGCCCGCCGCGGACTCTCCGCCGTCACCCTCGACGAAATGGAGGAAGCCCGCGACAAAGTCCGCTGGGGTCGCGAGCGCCGCAGCCTTGCCATGTCCGACAAGGAAAAAACCAGCACTGCCTGGCACGAGGCCGGTCACGCATATCTCAACATGGTGCTGCCCGATACCGACCAACTCCACAAAGTCACCATCATCCCGCGCGGCCCCTACCTCGGCGCGACTATGTTTCTGCCAGAAGGCGACAAATACTCGACCCAGAAAAAGGAAGCTCTGGCCAATCTCATCGTCACCATGGGTGGCCGCATCGCCGAAGGTTTCCATAGCGACGATGTTTCTAACGGCGCTTCTGGCGACATCCGCCAAGCCACCTCGCTCGCCCGCCACATGGTTTGCCAATGGGGAATGAGCGACAAACTCGGCATGGTCGAATACGGCGAAGGCGACGGCCCGGTCTTCCTTGGCCGCGGCGACATGGGGGGCCGCCGCGCCAACTACAGCGGCCACACCGCCAAGGTGATCGACGAGGAAATCAAGCGTTTCATCGACGAGGCCTACGAAATCGCCACCCGCATCCTCAACGAAGGCCGCGACAAAGTGGAGATCATCGCCAAGGCATTGTTGGAGTTTGAAACCCTCGATGCCAGCCACCTTCGCGACATCATCGACTTCGGGGAAATGCGCAACCCACCCTCCGCCCCCAAGCCACCGCCAGTGCCCGACGAGCTGAAGAAAAAGCCAGCTCCCAAGCCAGCGGAAGAAGATCGCCCCGAAGGCCCAGGGCCGATTCCCGGAGCGATCGTCGCGCCAGCTTGATCGAGGCGTTCTCGCCATTCGGGAAAAACCTCGGTGTGGTTTAATTTCGGCTGTCCTCACGCCAACGGCGTCACGCCCTCCAGCCCAAGGTTGCCCGGACGAGCTACCTTGGGAAAACGCCCGTGACGGATATGAACTCCAACGGAGTTCCGGCGCACCAGACTCGGCCGGAACCACGTTGTGGTTCAAATCCGGTTTACCCGGACTTCCCCAGGGTAGGTCCGCTCCGCGCACCAACCCTGGGCTGGAGGATGGAACACCGTTGGTGTTAGGGTGACTCCTCACGCCAACGGCGTCACGCCCTTCAGCCCAAGGTTGCCCGGACGGGCTACCTTGGGAAAACGCCCGTGACGGATATGAACTCCAACGGAGTTCCGGCATCTTGGTCCCGCGCGGAACGACGGCCCCTATCAGGAGCGGTTCACCGGCAAGAACGCGCCGTGGCGCGGCACGCCGTTGAACGCGCGGTCTAGGCCTAACCGCTGCCACATCCCGGCCACCGCGCGGCCGAGGATTTCCACGTCGCCGCGCGCGTCGTGGCGGCGCACGCCTTGAGAGTCGATCCGCAGCCGCGACACCAAGTGGTCTAACGAGTGGCCGGTGCCGCGAGTTTTTCCAAACAACATCTTTGACATGTGGATCGAGTCGATGCTGTGGACCTCCCGCATCGGAAGGCCGTGACGGCGGCAAGTCGCTGCTAGAAATTTGCTGTCGAAGCGCAGGCCGTTGTGCGCGATGAGCGTGGAATCCCCCGACCACGCGGCGAACTCGCACAGCACTTCCTCGGGCCTGTTAGCGGTTGCGACATGGCGGTTGCCCACGCCGGTATAACTCTCGATGAACGCGGAAATCGGTCGCCGTGGTTTTGCGAAACTCGCATACGTCTCCTCGGGGCACAGGCTGCCCGCCGTGAACCGCATCGCCGCGATCTGGATGAACTCGTCCTGCTCCGGGTCCAGCCCGGTCGTTTCGAGGTCGTAAACCACAAACGTTTCCCCGGCGTGCTGGCGGTCCGTCCAATAGAACGAATGCTGACACTCAGGGCAATTGACGCGGGTTCCCATCGCGGACTTGGGTCCGGTTAGACTGTTCTTGCATTCGGGGCAGAAGGCTTTCATCAGCCCATCGCCTTCTCCATCAGAGTGTTCATCCGGGTCACTGTGTCGCGGGCATCTTCTAGCAGACCGGCGGCGATGAGCGCGTTGTCCAACAATTGCCGGGCCACCAGTTTCGCGAGTTCGGGGTTGCTGTCCTTGGCCTCTGCGAGCTTCTTCATCAGCGGATGGCGCGGGTTGATCTCCAGCTCCACTTTGACGTCGTCTTTGAAATTCTCGTCCATCGCCCGCATCATCTGGCGCATCTGTGGGCTCATGCCATCGGCCGGGACCAGCGCGATCACCGGGCTATCCACCAACCGTTTGCCAATCGCCACCCCGGTCACTCGGTCGCCGAGTTCATCCTTGAGGAAGCCGCACAGCGCGGTTGTTAGTTCTTCGGACAGCGCGTCGCCCTCCGGCGCGTGGTCTTCCAGATCGACTCCGCCGTGGCGAATTGAAACCAGTTTTTTGCCGTCGAATTCACCTAACGACTCGACCACGTATTCGTCCACCGCATCGGTGAAATAGATCACTTCCAGCCCACGCGCCTTGAACGCCTCGATGTAAGGGCTGCTCTCGACCTGCTCGCGACTGCCGCCGACGAGGTAGTAAATCGACTCCTGACCATCCTTCGCACGGGAAACATAATCTGCGAATCCACAGACCGCAGCGGGCTCAGTTAGAGATGACTCGAAGCGCAGCAATTTCGCCAGCGCATCGCGGTTCGGATAGTCGGTGGCGATGCCTTCCTTGAAAAAACGGTCGAACTTCTTGTAGAAACCCCGGTATTTCTCCGGGTCCGCCTCTGCTTCCTTTTCAAACATTTTGATCACCCGCTTGCTGATGACTGAACCAAGTTTGCGGATCAGGGCGCTGTCCTGCATCGACTCGCGCGAGATGTTGAGCGGCAGATCCGCGCTATCGACCACGCCCTTCATGAAGCGCATCCAGTCGGGCAGCAGACCCTTCGGCTCGGCGTCGATCAGGACTTTTTTCGAGTAAAGCGAGACGCCGCCATCCACCTTGCCGTAGCCCATGCGCTCCGGGTTTTCACTCGGCGCGAAGATCAGCGCATTGATCGCGAGCGGTGCATCGGCGCTGAAATGCAGGCGGTAGGCCGGCGCGTCGAAGGCCTTGCCAGCGAATTGATAGAACGCCTTGTATTCGTCCTCGGAGATTTCAGATTTATTCTTCAGCCACAACGCCGCCACCTCGTTGATGCGCTTGCCATTGAGGAAAATCGGGAAGCCGACGAAGTTACTATAAGTTTCTATCAGGTGCTTGAGACGGGTTTCCTCAGCATACTCGCCGAGTTCTTCTTTCAGGTGCATCACCACCTTCACCCCACGGGATTGGCCGGGCGATTCCTCGATCTCATAGCCGCTCTTGCCATCGCTGATCCACACCAGCTCCTCGCCCTCCGCCCGCCAACTGCGGGTGTGGACCTTCACCTCGTCCGCCACCATGAAGGCCGAGTAGAAGCCGACGCCGAACTGACCGATCATGTTGCCCGGCGTGCTGCCGCTGTCCTTCATGTTCTTTAGAAACGCCTTGGTCCCCGAGTGGGCGATGGTGCCCAGATTTTTCACCAACTCCACGCGAGTCATGCCGATGCCCGAGTCGGAAATCGTCAGCGTCTGCGCCTCAGCGTCGGTGGTGATGTGGATTTCTAACGGTAGCGTCGGCTCGTGCACA
>JAYTEI010000355.1:0-5934 GCA_043735445.1 Akkermansiaceae bacterium
CGGATGCTGCAGGCGGGTTGGCACCGGGACACCTATGTGGAGGAATATCACCGGGCATTTTTCACCCGCTATGCAGAGGGCAAGCCACCCCGGAAATGGGGGATTAGCGACGAACACATCGGCGGTTTGGCCACTGTTCCGGCGCTGGTTGCAGCCTTAGAGGGAACCCCGCACGAGGCGCTGCGGCGGATCGTGAAAGAGCACGTCGGCCTGACCCATGCTCATGCTTACGTCCTGAGAGCGGCTGACACGCTGGTGCGAATCTTGTGGGCGGTGGCGGAGGGAGCCGCGCTGCGGGAGGCGATCCGCACTGAGGCGGGTGACTGGATCTCCGGCAAAAAAGCAGAGTCCTAGCGCGACCAACCGGATGCGCATGTGATCGGTGCTCGCTTCAGCCCGGCTTGCTACATCGCAAAGGCGATGCCCGCCGCGCTCTATCTCACTTGGAAATACCATGATGACTTCGCCGCAGGGATCATCGCCAACGCGGTGGTCGGCGGAGACAATTGCCACCGAGGTGCGGTGGTGGGCAGCCTGTTAGGGGCGGCGGCGGGTGAGCTGCCAGAGCGGTTCCGGCGCGATTAGGTTCGATTGGACTGGCTCCGGGCAGAATGCCCGGGCCACTGGCCTAGGTCTGAACTTGGGATCAGCCGGGGTAGTCGCCCGAGATGTAGCCTTGGAGTTGCTCGATGGTGTGGCGCTGGGATTGCATCACCCAACTGACCAGATCGCCCATGGAAATCAGGCCGACCAAGCGTCCGTCATCGACGACGGGAAGGTGGCGGATCCGGTTGCTAGTCATGAGCTGCATGCACTTTTCGATGCCGTCCTTGCTGCGCACGGTGATCGCCGGGCGGGAAATGATTTCGCCGACGCGGGTGTCCCGCGAGGTGCGCCCTTGGAGGACGACTTTGCGGCTGTAGTCGCGCTCTGATAGCACGCCCACGACCTCACCATTTTCCATGGCGACGAGTGCGCCGATGTTCTTTTCGCCCATCAGACGGATGGCGTCATACACGGAATCCTCCGGCTTGGTGGTTAGAATTTCGCCGCTCTTGTTATGCAAGATATCGTAAACTGTGCCGTTGATTTCCATGGGTATTTTCGGTTTGAAGTTCAGGTAATATGCTCACCTGAAATGACGGCGTCAAGGACGCAGGGGGAATGAAATTGCAGTCCTTATTCCTTGCTAGACGAACGCCCATCATGGCTTGATGAGCGGCGTGAAAGCTTACCTAGACTTGATGCGCGACGTGATGGAGCACGGCGAGAAACGTCCCGACCGGACCGGCACGGGGACGATTTCGGTGTTCGGGCGGCAGGCGCGGTATGATCTGCGGGAGGGATTTCCCTGCGTGACAACGAAGAAACTGCACCTGCGCTCGATCATCCACGAGCTGCTGTGGTTTCTGCGCGGAGAAACTAACACCCGCAGCCTCAAGGAAAACGGCGTGACCATCTGGGACGAGTGGGAAGATGCCGAGGGCGAGCTGGGGCCGATCTATGGCAAGCAATGGCGGGCTTGGCCCACCCCGGAGGGCCGGACCATTGACCAAATCCATCTGCTGATCGACGGCTTGTTAGGTGATCCGCAATCCCGGCGGCATGTGGTTTCAGCGTGGAATGTTGGGCAAATCCACCAGATGGCATTGCCGCCTTGCCATTTGTTATTTCAGTTCTACGTCCACGAAGCTGCCGCTGGGGAGAAGCCGGGACTCTCGTGCCAGCTCTATCAGCGCAGCGCGGATTTATTTCTCGGGGTGCCCTTCAACATCGCTTCCTACGCCTTGCTAACAAAAATGGTCGCCCACGTCTGCGGCTATGAGGCGCGGGATTTCGTCCACACTTTTGGCGATCTGCATCTCTACTCAAATCACCTCGAACAGGCGGAAATTCAACTCTCCCGCGCACCGCGACCCTTGCCGACACTGTGGCTCAATCCCGAGGTGAAGGACATCGACGCATTCACCATCGACGACATCCGGTTAGACAATTACGAGCCGCACCCGCACATTAAGGCACCGGTGGCCATTTGATCATGAGCCTCCGTCTAACTGCCGTGGTGGCGATGACCTCCGAGCGGGTGATCGGCCGGGCTGGGAGCTTGCCTTGGCATCTGCCCGAGGATCTCGCGTATTTCAAACGAACCACCTCCGGCCACCCGATCGTGATGGGCCGCAAGACCTACGAGTCCATTGGTCGCCCGCTGCCGAAGCGGCGGAACATCGTGCTCACCCGCGATCCGACGTGGTCGGCGGAGGGCGTGGAAGTGATTCATCGCCCGGACGAGCTGGCAGGATTGCCGGGGATGGACGGGCAAGTATTCATCATCGGCGGCGCGGAAATCTATGCCGCGTTCATGCCACTGCTGGCCGACTTGTTAGTGAGCCACGTTTTTGAAAGCCACGCGGGCGACACTTGGTTGCCGGAGTTCGAAGCGGAGTTTCCGCAGTCCG
The DNA here is from genome assembly GCA_043735445.1 of Akkermansiaceae bacterium. Lineage (GTDB taxonomy): Bacteria > Verrucomicrobiota > Verrucomicrobiia > Verrucomicrobiales > Akkermansiaceae > Luteolibacter. The sequence goes on from JAYTEI010000355.1 coordinate 2,457, forward strand.
AGATTTTGGAAACTTACGCCACCTTCGAGGTGCGGCGGCATTTTTGAGATTCGTCACTCCGCTCTGGAGAGCTTGGAAATCCCGCGTTGCAGAAGCTGAGTGTCCACGGCGGTGGTGACCGCGTCGTCCAGATAGACGGTGAAGTTTTGCTCATAAAACTCGATCGAGTGGAGCTCGCTGAGGTTGCCTTTGAAGGCATCTATCAGGCTTCTCATGTCTTTGATTTCTTTGCCATTCACCTTGTGGACGATGAGGTTCCGCAGGCTTTCATAACCGACGGTGGCGGGCGTGGGGATGGATCCGCTGAGGAAAACAATGCGGTCCACCTTGTCCTCGTATTTCTCCGGATTCTCCAAGGCATCGAGGAAATTGAGCGGCGCGCGGCTCTGCCAGTTTTCGCCGAACGACTCTAGCAGTGGGCGTGAGAGTTCCTGGAAAACCAGCCCGCCTTTGACCAAGAAGTTAGGAGCCTTGCCGAAGTTATAGCCGGGGATCAGTCGCGAGCTTTCCTCCTCGCGGGTGAGGGTGGCCTTGAGTTCTAACGGTTTCCCTTCGCGGAGCAGCGAGAGGGTGATGGACTCGCCAGTGGACTTTCCGCCGCGGATGAGGTGGCCCCAGAATAGGCTGCCGTAGTTAGGGTGCTGATAGTAGCCGCGGCGGTCGAGGGGGTGGCCGTCGATGGCGAGCAGCACGTCGCCCATTTTCACGCCCGCAGCTTCGGCGGCACCGCCCTTGCGGACGCTGCGGATGTAGAGTCCGCCCTGCTCGTCGGTGAGTTTGAGCCACTGCCGGAAGGAGCTGTCTTCGGTGCGGGCGATGGAAATGCCGAGGCTGGGGAAGCCGGCGTAGGGACCGGCCGCGCTGTCCTTGATGAAGCGGGAAATGATGTCAATGGACGCGACATCGCAGATCTGGTCCTTCGAGTTATAACTGGTGAGGACGCCCGCGAGCTTGCCGTCCAGCAGGACGGGCAGCGAGTAACTGCTCGCCGCGCTCTGCATCGATGCCTTGACCTGATACGTTAGAAATCCGTGGCCAGGGAGGAAATTGGAGGTGACGTCGATGCTCTGGAGATTTCCCGGCGTGAGCAATGCCAGCCCGTTGTCCTCGATTTGCAGGATGTCGAGGGCTTGGCCGATGTGTGGCGGCGCAGTAATGGCCAGCGGGACGGTTTTTTCAAACAGGACATTTCCTTCCTTCTCAGAAACCGGCCCTAACAACGCGAGGTTCGCCTCGTAGTCCACGGCGATGACTTTCGCCTGCGCGAAATGAGTGCCCTCCGGCGACTCGAACTCCAGATAGGTGGCATCTGCGACCAACTCGGAAGTGGTTAGAACCCGCTGCGGAGCGACGATGGCAGCAAGCGCCCGGCGTTGACTCGGTGGGTTTTTCTCCCACGGTTGGCCCGGATTCCACGTCTGTTGGGTGGAGTTGATGCGGACGACCGAGGACTTGATGTCCACCGGGGCTACGGTAGCTGCGGCAGAAACCACCACCGCCGGTGCCGCGGGAGCATCGGTTTTCCGGCTGTTGGACTTGGGCGGCTCGCAGGCGGTTAGAGCCAGCAGCAAGGGAAGGGTGAGTAACGGGCGCATGAGGAGTTTGGGAATCTTGAATCTCGTCTGATCAATCAACTATCAACCATCCACTATCAACTAAACGAGCCCGAGCACGTCTTGCATGTCATACAGCCCGACCGGTTGGTCTTCCAGCCAACACGAGGCGCGGACGGCTCCGGCGGCGAAGGTCATCCGTGACGATGCCTTGTGGGTGAGTTCGAAGCGCTCGCCGTCGGCGGCGAACAGCACGGTGTGATCGCCCACGACATCGCCGCCGCGCAGGGTGTGCATGCCGATTTCACGCGGTTTGCGCGGGCCGATGTTTCCAAAGCGACCGTGCGCGACATCGTGCTGATAGGAAGTGCCGGTTTCCTCGTTGAGGATCTCTAGCAGGCGGCGGGCCGTGCCGGACGGTGCGTCGATCTTGTGCTTGTGGTGCATCTCGGTGACCTCGATGTCGAAGCGGTCCTGACTCAAGACGCGGGCGGCTTGGCGGGTGAGCCAGAACAACACATTCACGCCCACCGAGTAGTTTGCAGCATAGACGATGCGGATCGACTTCGCTGCCTGATAGATGATCGCGCGTTCCTCGTCGGTGTGGCCGGTGGTGCCGATGACCAAGCTGGTGCCGTGTTTCAATGCGGCCTCAACCAGCGTGGGGGTGAACGAATGAATCGTGAAGTCGATGGCGCAGGTGGCCTTGGAAATCGCGAGATCGAGATCCTCCCCCGCGTCGTGGGTGGCGGCGATGGGGACGGCGGCTTGATTCGCGGCTTCGATGACGGCTTGGCCCATGCGGCCGGATTTTCCAGTGACGAGAAGTGATGGCATATTGGGAATTGAGATTTGAAATTTGAGAACGGCGTTACCACATCATTTGTTCGAGCTGGATCTTGCTGGCGCGGGCGGCGGCATCCTTGGCACCGGGGCCGTCGAACGAGGCGATCTTGCGGGCGACATTGACAGCCGCTTGCCAGCGCTTGGCCTTCTCTAGCAGCGTGAGCGCCTTGAAGCCGCAGAGTTCAAAGTATTTCCACTCCGCCGGCGGGGTGGTGGTTTCGAGCACGGAGTAAAATGCCTCAAACGCTAGGGTCTCACATTTCTTCGCTGGGTTTTTAGGATCGGGCAGTTGTTCGAGCGTGAGGCCACGGAGATATTGCAAGCGGTTGAGCAGCGCAGGCTGGTCTTTGGTGTGGGCAAGGAGCTTGTCATAAACCGCGAGCGCTTCGACCATTGAGGCCGGGTTGCTGCTGCCCTGCGCATACAATGCCTCGCCTAACAACAAGCCGGCCGGCAACCGGAGTGGCTCGTTTTCTGCCAGAGTATTGAGCCATTTCGCGAGCAACCCGGAGGCTTCTGCGAGGCGATACATGTCGATGAGATGCTCGGCCTTTTCCAAGGTGGCGATGGCAGCAAGCGGACCTTGCGAGGCGATGGCTTTGTCAAATAACAGGATCGCTTCCTCCTTGGATTGGGGGGTGCCGCCGAGCGCCGCCGAGCGGGCTGCTAGAAGCCACGCGACTTGCGCTCTAGTAGGATGGGTTTCTGAGTCGGCCAGTTTTTTGAGGACCAGCAGCGCGGTGTTGTAGCTGCCCGTTTGGAAAAGATTGCGCCCGAGCGTGAGCGCCGCTTCGGCCGCGACGGGGTCCGCCGGATAGGCATCAATGATGGCCTGCGCGGCAGCGATGGCGACGGCGGAGTCTTTCGAAAGATCGGCGATGTGGAGTCGGGCGAGGGCCAAGCGCGGGGCGGCGATCTCCGGCCCTGCGGCCAAAATTTCGAGCTGCTCGTGGGCAAATGGAAGGTCGGGAATGGGACTGGCCAGCGCCGCCTCCGCCGCCGCTAAGCGAGCTTCGGATGCCCGTGGATGATCGGGGAAACGCGCGAGAAACCCTTCAATCGCAGCTCTAGCAGCGGGC
>JAYTEI010000356.1:0-12755 GCA_043735445.1 Akkermansiaceae bacterium
GAGTTAGAAGTTAGAATTCCGAAACTGCGGACGTGGCGGCGGAGTTCGACTAACATTTCGCTCATTCCCTCAATCATTTTAAGGCGGGTGATATTTCCACGCATCATCCCCGTGCCGCGGGCGATCAGCGCAGGGACGCGGCGCTTCGGGATCTCGAGATGATCGAGCAAAGCACTGAGCGACAAGTGGCGCAGGTGAGCGAGTTCATCCTCGGCCACTTCGCGGATGCCATACTCGGGAGCGAGTCGGTTGAAGATGAGACGCGTCTCGCCAAGGGTGTCGGCGATGGTGCCGTCGAAGTCAAAAACCAAGGTTTTATAAGTCATCGGGGACGCAATTTGTAATGAGCCACTTCTCCTTAGACCAGCGGCAAATTTGGATGGATATCGCCATCCAAGGGCGAGCATTCGCCGCCGAGGTGGCGGAGCAAGGCGGCGAAGGCGATCATCGCGGCGTTGTCCGTGCAGAACTCCGGCGAGGCCACCGAGATTTCCAAACCCTCGCGCACTCCCGCTTCTTGAAACGCTGTGCGCAAAGCTTGATTAAGGCTCACTCCGCCTGATAGACCAAGCTGCTGGCGACCCGTTAGCTGCGCGGCACGCACGGTTTTCTTCACCAGGATTTCAATCACCGCTTGTTGGAACGACGCTGCTAGATCGGCCACTGGCAGCACGCCGGATTCCTTCTGCAGCGTGTAGAGCACAGCGGTTTTCAAGCCCGAGAACGAAAAGTCCAGATGCGGCTCATGCAGCATCGAGCGGGGGAAATCATAGGCACGCGGGTCGCCCTCGCGCGCGGCTTTCTCGATCTCGGGTCCGCCCGGATACGGCAGTCCTAACATTTTCCCGACCTTGTCGTAGGCTTCGCCCGCCGCATCGTCGCGGGTGCCGCCCAGCTTTCGATAGTGGCCGGGTGCTTCGACATCGAGCAGCAACGTGTGGCCGCCGGAAACGATCAGCGCGACGTGCGGCGGGACGGATGTTAGATCGAGAAATGGTGAGAGCAGATGACCTTCGAGGTGATTGATCCCGAGGAATGGCCGCCGCGCCGCGCAGGCCATTGCCTTCGCCGCCGTGCTGCCGACTAACAACGACGAAGCCAGCCCCGGCCCTGTGGTGGCGGCAAACGCATCGACATCCGCCATTCTCACACCCGCGTCGGCCAGCGCCTTTTCGACCAAGCCGCGCAGATGCAGCGAGTGATTGCGCGAGGCAAGCTCGGGCACCACCCCGCCATGCTCGCGGTGGAGCGCGATCTGCGAGGAAATTTCCGAGGCCAGCACCACCGTCCGCTGGCCGACGGAGCCACGGACGATCGCCACCGCAGTTTCATCGCAGGAAGATTCGATCGCGAGGAGGATTGCCACGCGCGGGTTCTTAGCGGAAGCCATCGCGAAAGCCCGAGCAAAAAGCACTGCGGCAGTGATATTTTCCCGGTTGCACGGCGCTCGGGGTCTTACGACGCTGCACCTAACAAACCCACCTAAGTCGAAAGCAAGACTACCATTGGAAGCCGGCCCGAACGACTGCGATCTAATACGTCGGGCAAGCTTTGGGAGAACGCTTCCCTCACGCTTCTTCACGCTTCTTCACGCTTCTTCACGCATACTTGATAAAGGAAGTATAAACCTCGGGCGGGATGTCTAGCAGGGCGTAGTCTTTGGAGGAGACGAAGAGTAGGCTTTGTTTGCCTTTGCCGAGGAGTTCGTTATCGGAGCCGAAGATTTGGTGCTCGAGCGTGACGAACTTGCGGTTAAAATCGCCGACTTTGAGTTTCACGGTGATGGTGTCGAACTCACGGGACTCGCGGACAAACTTGTGTTCGTAAGAGCGGGTGAGGATATAGAACTTGGTGGTCTTGAGGTCGAAGTCCGGCATCACAGTGTTAAAGAACAGCTCGCGAGTTTTCCCCACATACATACCATACATACCGAAGTAAACATTGCCCACGGAGTTGGTGTCGGCGTAGGTCGCGATCTGGGAGTAAACAAACCATTTGTCTTCGAAATGGCCACCTAACGCATGGTGGTCGTGCGGGGCGACGACATCAGAGCTAGTAACGATTGTGGCGGTTCTCGTTAGCGCCTTGATGGCTGGAATCTCGGCGGCGGCGGTCATGACTTCGCCGGCTTTTTCGGTGACGACGCGCAGCAAGTCTGCATTAAAAACTAACCATGCTACATAGACTAACGGCAGGATGGCTCCGAGGATCATCAAGGGTGACTGGCTGGTCATATAACCAAACGCAAAGACCACCAGCGATACGCTGGACATCATAAACATGCGGATCTGTGGCAGCGGCTGTTGGGAGTTCGGCACATAACAACGGGCGATGGCCAAGGCCGCGTAACCGACGAAGAACGAGGCGTAAAACACCATGAAGTATTCGAGCTGGAATCTAGCGAGAATTCCTATGAGTGTGATGAATCCCACAATCATAAAGGTGGGCACCGGTGAGCCGAGAATTTGCTTGGGAAACAGCGAGATGAGCATGTTGTCGCTCTTCTCGACGTTTTTCTCGAGGAACCATTTGAGTGCGATGTAGCCGCTGTCCAAGGTGGTGAGGGCACAGATTCCGAGGAAGCCGAAGTAGGCCATCCGCATGATGCCCTCGGCCCCGGGGTTGCGCTGGAAGTAGCGAGTGATCAGGTCATGGGCATAGTTAAATTTATCAAGACCTACGGTGGCGGAGAAATGGCTGCCATCCACTTTCATCACCCACATCGCGAGGCAACCGTGGAAGAGGAGCATGAGGAAGAAGAACGAGCCGCCGAAGAAGTAACTGGCGCGGATCGAGGTCTTCTCGCGGTGGATTTGGATCGCACGTTGCCAATGTTGGAGGTCCAGCCACGGGCCGACTAACAATCCAATCACCAGTGGGATGGCATAGCCGAAAAACAGTGCGCTGCGCCCTTCATCTTGGAATGGCGAGGTCCACTGAAATGGCTGGGGTGAGAACGGATGCAAGTTAAACAAAATGGTCGCGACGCATATCACCAACAACCCGCCTAACATGCCATGACTCAACTTAATTTTCGCGATGCCGAATTCTTCACCGAGCAGACAGCCGGCGGCGAGGATCACAAACACAATCAAGCAAAGATAAATGGCAAGCAGCGGACCCGTCGTGAGTTCGAGCGGCACGAATAGATATTTCACCAGCGCAAACACCGTCAACGAGAGGGCGACGATTTGATAGAGATATAGAATTAGCCGGAAGGGTTTGGAAAACTTATCGAAGAAGATGGCCAGCGACTCCTGGCCGCCGCTGTGGCTGTTAGCGACGTTTTGGGTGAGCAGGCCGAATAACATCAAGCCAAGCGCGTTGGGGATCGCGAACATGAGCAGGCCTTGGAGGCCGAACATGAAGGTCATTTGCACACTGAAAAACAGTCCCAGCCCCCACATCCATGACAGAGCTACCGAATTTCCCCAAAGGATTGCGTTCAACCAACGAAAGTTCATAAAGTTCGCCAAGGAACTCGCAATCGCACGGACCGGCAAGCTAGATTCTTGGCAATCCCTAGCCACGGGGATTGCATTTACCCGCCATTTCCGCGAAGCCCTCCACCGAGCCATGTTGAAAGTCGCATTAGAAAGCTGCCTCGCGCTGGTGGCCGGCCTGGGATGCGCGGCTGCGGAGGAAGTGGTGTGGCTAAAAATCGCCGCCGAGCCGAGCGCTTGGAGCGACGCGTCTATCACTGCCAACACGCAGCGAGCCGCCTTCGTGCTCGATTCCCCAACGCAGACTCAGTTGCGGGGATTTGTGCTGGCTGCGCCTCTAGGCCGAACCGTCACGGAGCCTGAAATGCGCGGGCAGGTGGCGGACTTTTTCAAAATCCTGCCGCGTCAGGACGAGGTGGATTTGGCGATAACTTGGCTGAATCTGGAGGGCGGGGTCGCGGGGTTCACTCGAGCATTTTGTCCCACGGACGGCCGAATCCGGAGTGTCCACAAAGTAGTAAACACGACGATCACGCGCACGGTGATCGCCGCCCGCGCCGACGATGCGATTTTCATCCACCTCATCGCGGACCAGCCCGGGGCGCTGGCGTTTCGCGTGACTTTAGGCGGCACAGCGGCTGCGGACGCACGGATCGAGGACCGGCGGCAATTGATTTTGCCCGCCGGAATAGGTCGCCTCGCCGCCCATGTCTGGGTGCTGCCCTTCGAGTCCGACGTGGCCAGCGAAGGGCATTCTATCAGCGTGCTCGGCGAGGGCGAGGCGCTGATCGTTTGGAACTATGATGTCGGCAAGCCGCTCGCTGCGACGTTGAGCCAACTCGGAACTCGCTACGATCCGGGCCACAATCCGCCCGATCCAGCGAAGATCTGGCACGGGGTGCTCGCGAATCATTTAAAATCCGCTGAAAATTCGCCTTGAGACGCCGGACTTGATGGAGAGACTCCCGACTCCCGCCGCGAATTACCATTGTCGCGGTATCCATCACCCACTTTACTCCCCGCTCTTCTCGCAACGGCAGCCCTAACATTTCATGATTGAAAACCTTCGCAAATACACCGGCCTGATCATCGTGATCTTCGTGATCTTGTTCATCAGTTTCTTCTTCCTCGATTCCCACTCCGTTAGGAACATGAACAGCGGTCGGCACATGCTCAAAATCGCCGGACGCACCTACGACGACAAGGAATACAACAATCTCGGCAAGTCCTCGCTCGAGCTCGCTTACGGCCTCGCGGGCAGCGGCGATTTCGACCTCGTCCAGTTCGTCATGAGTCTCTCCGCCGAGACGACTGGCAAGGAAGACGCTGCGGAAAAATTCTTCATCGGCCGGATGATCCTGCGCCAAGCGAAGGAAGAATTCGGCGTTTATCCCGGCGACGAGGAAATTTCCGCCTACCTCCGGACCCTGAAAGTTTTCGGTGGCCCGGACGGGAAATTCAGCCCGGAAACTTATCGTAATTTCATCGAAAAGGGCATGGGCCGCCTCGGCATGACCGAGAAGGATCTGCGCGAACTCGCCTCTGACGTCCTCGCTTGCAAGAAGATCAACGCCATCGTCGGCTCCGGCCTGAGCGTGGACCACGCCGCCGTGGCGAAAGACCTCGCGTTGCAAAACCAGCAGATCACCGGCGAACTCGCCAAGCTGGAGTTAGCTCCCTTCGAAGAAAAAATCCAACCGACTGAGGAGGAGATTAAAAAGTATTGGGAAATCATCTCGGACTCGTTCACCACCGAGCCGAAGCGCAAGTTCACCTACGTCATCGCCACCCCCAGCTTGCCGACTGAGGCCGCCACCCCGGATGCCCCAGAATCCCTCGCCGACGCTGCTGCCAGCGACGAAGTGAAGAAAGCCGCCGCTAAGAAAAAGGCAGAGGAGAAGGCCAAACGCGCCTCCACCCTCGCCGAAGAAAGCCGCAAGAAACAACTCGAACTCGACGCGCTGGTGGACGATTTCCTGTTCAAGCTCGAGGAACAAAAAGGCAGCGGTTTCGAAGAACTCGCCAAAGCTAACGGCTGGGAAGTGAAGACCACCGAACTCTTTGCCCGCAGCGCCGCTCCCAAAGAACTCGACGTCAAACTCCGTTCTAGCAGCCGCGGTGGCAAGGCCGTCGATCAGCTTTTCCTCATCCAGGAAACTTCCGATCCTTTCTCGAAAATCTCCGAAGCGATTGCCGTCGGCGACAACCAATGGATCGTCGCCCGCATCGACAGCGAGGAAAAATCCCGCGCAAAAACCTTCGAGGAAGCCCGTGGCGACGCCCGTGCCCAATACATTTCCGAGAAAGCCACCGAAGCACTCAAAGCCGCCGCCGCCGATGATCTCACCAAAATCAAGACCTTGCTCAGCGCCGGTAAAACCTTCGCGGAAGCCGCCAAAGACGCTGGAATCCCGGAGACCCGGCCATTCACCGCCATCCTCAGCACCTACCGCCCCGATGGTGCCAATGAACCGCAAAATCTGTTTGAAGCCGCCCGCAATGTGGAGCCAGGGACTCTCGCCGACGTGATCACTGAGTCCGATCGCGCGTTCATTCTCCACGTCGCCAAACGGGAAGTCGTAAAATCCGCCGACGCCGCCACCCGGATCGACAGCGAGGTCGCCTCGCTCACCCGGAAAAACGAAACCATCGCCTTCACCGCGTGGATCGCCGCCCGCACTGAGACCGCCAAGGTTGAGCAACTTTACAAACGCTGATCGCTGCGGTCACCGGTCGCCGCATCTGTATTCCATGTCTGACGACCTGCAAATCCTCTTCGACGACGCTAACGGTCACCTCGCCGTCGGCGAGTTCGACGAGGCCACCGTCCTCTACCGCCGCTGTGTCGCGCTCGATCCCGCGTTCTTCGACGGTTGGCACGCCCTCGGCATGGCGCTTTTAAAAACCGGCCACCTCAAGGAAGCCATCGGCTGCGGTCTCCAGTCCGTGACCCTCCAGCCCAACGACCTGTTAGCCTGGACCAGCCTCTCCCAGATGTACGTCCGGGACGGTAACATCCCCGAAGCCGAAGCCGCCAAAGGCAACGCCCGCATCCTCTCGCTCGGCGGCAAAGTGGTGAGGTAACCCTACCGGACCGCGAAATTTATTTCGCGCGGATTCTTTCATCCAAGCACCCACCGCCCACATCTCCACCATGTTCTATCTCACCACCGCCATCGACTACACCAACGGCTCACCCCACATCGGCCATGCTTATGAAAAAGTGCTGGCGGATGTGCTCGCCCGTTACCGACGGCTCCGTGGCGATGAGGTCTATTTCCTAACCGGAGTGGATCAGCACGGCCAGAAAGTCCAACAGACCGCCGAGCAAGAAGGGATTTCGCCCGAGGAATTCGTCGAGCGCACGACCCGCAAGTTTTCCGCACTCTGGCAAAAACTCGGCGTGGACTACGACGGCTGGTCCGAAACCACCGATCCGCGCCACAAGGCATGCGTCGGAACCATCCTCACCGCGCTCAAGGAAAATGGCCAACTCTATAAGAAAGTCCATTGCGGCTCCTACTCGGTGAGACAGGAACAATTTCTCCAAGAGCGCGACCGCGACGAAACAGGAAATTTCGGCCCGGAGTGGGGTGAAGTCGTCGAGATCGAGGAGGAGAATTGGTATTTTAAACTCAGCGATCACACTGCTTGGCTGAAGGAGTTTCTCGAAAACAGCACCGACATCATCCTCCCCGCGTTCCGCAAGGCCGAGCTGCTCAACGCGCTCGAACGCAACGTCGGCACCGACCTCTGCATTTCCCGCCCCAAAGAACGCCTGCGCTGGGGCATCGAGTTCCCGTTCGATGCGGATTACGTCACCTATGTCTGGTTCGACGCGCTCATCAACTACATCTCCTTCGCCGGCTATCAGGCCACCGCCGATGCCGGCCTGCCGGATTTCTCGAAACTCTGGCCCGCTAACAGCCGCCCGCTCCACATCATCGGCAAAGACATCCTGATCCCCGCCCACGGCATTTACTGGCTGTGCATGCTCCATGCCATGGGCTTCGCCGATGCGCAAATGCCGCGCCTGTTAGTTCACGGATTCTGGAACAGCCGCAGCGGTGAAAAAATGGCCAAGTCCACCGGCAACGTCGTCGATCCCGACGCACTGGCCGACAAATACAGCGTGGAAGCCGTGCGCTACTACCTCGTGCGCGACATCGCCACCGGCAAGGATTCTGACTTCGACGTGGACCGGCTCATCATGCTCTTCAACACCGAACTCGCTAACGAACTCGGCAACCTCTGCAACCGTGCGCTCAATATGAGCCAGCGATTTACCGGCGGCGTCCTCCACCACGGCGGACCGCTCACTGCGGATGACACTGCGCTGCAAGCATCCCTAGCAGAATCTATCCAAGCCTATCAGGTAGCGATGGATGAGTTCGAAGTCTCCAAAGCCCTCGAAGCACTCAACCGCCACGTCGGCCACTGCAACGGCTATGCCGAACGGATGAAACCGTGGGAACTCAACAAGAACCCGGAGAACAAGGACCGCCTCGCCACCGTTCTCTATCATCTGGCAGAAAGCGTCGCCCATGCCTCCGTCCTGCTTTCCCCTATCCTGCCGGACGCTGCCGCCAAACTTGCAGCACAGCTCAATCTGCCAGCCCTAACAAGCCTCAAGCTCGCCGACCTGCATTGGGGGGTGTTAGCCGACGGCCACCTCATCGGTCAGCCAGTCCCGGTCTTTCCACGCATCGTCGCCGAGGAAGCGTGAGGCTTTATTTTCTGCGAATGCCGACCGCCTTCCCGAAAACCCGCGCTTGTGGCCGGTTCTGAGACCAGTTGGCCGGATCTGAGACCTTAAATTGCTTCCAATCTCCTGATCATCAGGTAATTTGAATTCGTTCTGAGCGAGGTCCGCCTCTTCCGAACTTCAGCCACAAATAAGCCGGGTCGCCTGCTTCGAACTGACCTCCGGGGGGAAGTCAACCGAACAAGGCCCAGCGAATGGCACCGAAAAAAAGCGCGCGTTGCGAGATCCGGGGGGATATCCAATGCGCGCTTTTTAGTGCCCATTTTTTCGCACCCTTGTCTCCGCCTTGGGGACCACACGCGCCATCGCGCGTGGGTTTTCGGCGCCCTCGCCGAAACCCAGCCCCTGCCTACGCAGAACGAACGAAGCCCCTCCCAAAGTCACAGTTGCACCCGCTCGATCAACCCTGTTGACCATATCCCCCGTGCGACTCACCATCGGCGAAGCCGAAATTCTGGCGCACTCGCGCCATTTCGCGGGTGAGCCGACCGCTTGCCAGCCGCACGGTTAGAGGTTCTTCCACAGTGGTTCCCCCCTCAAAATCCCGCCGATGTTGGCAGGCGAAAAGCGTGAACAACGGCGGCAGCGTCTCGCGCGGGATCACGTCTTGCAACTTCACCACCGTGAGTCCCGCCGCCGCGATCCCGTCCAGCGCCCGCTGCTTCTGCGGGTGAGGAAAACACAGGACGAACCAGCCGCATTCGCCGAGATGATTGACCGCCGCTTTGGCGTAATCACTCACATCCCCCCGCAGCTCGAAGCGGGCGTGGGCCTTTTGCGAATCCTGCGGAATCACCCCAGAGCCGGGCGGAAAATACGGCGGACTGCCAGTGATGAGCGGAAATCTCCGCCCCAGCGCAAGTTCACGGAGATCGCCTAACAAACTAACCGCCCGCTCGCGCAGGCCGTTATTTTCGAGGTTCGCTTGCAGCAGCCTGTAACTGATTTCCTGAGCCTCCACGCAAGTCAGCCGCGCCTCCGCCCCCATCCCCCACAGGGTCAGCAAGCCCACCGTGCCGATCCCCGTGCCCAAGTCCAGATGCTCCCTAACTGGCGGCGAAACTTGTAGCGCATACCACGCCGTTAGCACGTCGTCGATCGAGTGCCGGTGGCCGCCCTTGCGCTGCGCGATCAACCAACCAGCCGCCGCGCCAGCGTCGTCTTGCCACGGTTCCCGGTCTGTTAGCCCGATTGGTCCGGTCAATGCGTCGAGCGTGATCCGCTCGCCCAGCTCGGCCTCGAGGCACTCTCGCGCTTGCTGCCAGCGGGCCATGCCAGTGGGCGGGTGAACTATTTCGGAAGGCATCGTTGGGCAAAGTTGCTCACAGGCGGGCAAGAGAAACCACGGCTGACGGGAACTCAAGCACTCACTCGCAATCCGCCCAGCGGTTCACGACCATGCCGCTGTACCACCCGCCGTCGTTAGACGTGGAAACCCAGGTGTGGACCTTGCCGAGGTTTGGGTCCGCCTCGATCCAGCGATGGTCGCCGAGATAAACGACGACGTGCCCGCCATCGCCGCGCACCGCCAGATCGCCGGGAAGAATGGCCGAGCGGTCGAGTTCCCACAGCGGACCTGCTACACCGGTCTGCCGGGTCAAGCCGCGATACCCCTGCCCCATCGCCAACGCACTGCTATCAAACCACCATTGCGCCAGCCATTTCCTGAAAGCCGCACCATTTCTATGCCGCCAGCCCTCCGCCCACAGCGCGTCGCGCAAGGCTCTGCGTGGCAGGCCAGAGCAGTCGATCCCCAGCGGACTCTCGCCGCCCCAGACATAGTGGGTGCCGTCGTAGCTCCGCAAACGGGCGACGTAGTCCGCTCGCAGCGCGGCGGGGTCGATGGGTTTTCCCGGCAGAATGAAGGGCAGAACCCCTAACAGCGGCGCGAAAAACACCAGCACCCGCAGCTTCCAATGGCCGACTAACAAAACCAAAACTCCTGCCCACGCCATCCCGACTCCCCCAAACATCCCGACCTCCAAAGGCCGATTGTGGATCGGAAACACCGCGCACACGACTGCGAGCACGAGGCCTGCCGCCACCACCCGACCGACGCGCCTTTTTGAAAATTCCATCAGCCAGCCTTTCCACTGCGGCAGCCACCGGTCGAGCCGATTCAAGCCGTTCACTTGCTTTTCACGCATCCTTCACACAGGGACGTCATGCTTGCGTTTCCGCTTCCGCTCAAGCGGCACCGTGAGTGCGAGGCGGGTGCCATTGCCAGGGCTGCTCACGACTTGCAACTCCGCGTCTAACGCCGCGGTCCGTTGCCGCAAGGCGCGCAACGTCGCGGGCCGCTCCAGCCGCTGCGGATCGATGCCCACACCGTCGTCAGTAATGGTGAGGCGAAATTGACCAGCGGGCTTTTCCACGCGGATTTCCACCTGAGTCGCCTTGGCATGACGGATGATGTTGTGCAGCGCTTCGCGAAAAAATAGGAACAAGTGGCGGGTCGCCTCTTCGGGCAGCTCCACTTGCCATGCCTCTTCGTCTGCGCTGAATTTCCACACCAGCGTCTCTAACATGATCGAGCTAGTTTCACGCAAGTGCTCGACCGTGGTGATCCGGTGATCGCCCTCCGGCCGCAGCAGCCAGACGATGTCACGCACCGCGCTCACCGTTTCCGCCGCGATCCGCTGGATCCGCTTCAGCTCGTCGGATGGCCCGGCGCGGCCCTCTGCTAGATCGGCAAACATTTGGATGCTGCCTAAATTACTGCCCACTTCGTCATGGAGATCCCCGGCGATGCGTTCGCGCACTTTGAGCAGCTCGCGATGGGTGTGGAGGCGGTAGCGGATCGGCAGCGCGATGATCAAAAAAGCGCCGCCTAACACCAGCAGCGCGATGCTCGTCAGCCCGGTGCGCCGCCAGCCATTGACCAGCCGTGCGGCCTCGGCTTGCAGTGTGTGGCGGCGGGTTTCCAAGCGCAGCCGTTGGTCTAGTGCGATCATCCACTCGCGGGTGGAAACTAACCGACCGTCCGGTCCGAACCCATCGCTGAGGCCGGCGGGCGTCCACGAAATGCCACCCGGCGCGAAGATCGGCTGCATCCCGTCGGGCGAATGCACTGACTTGCCAAGCGCTAGATTTTTATCGCCTGCTAGAACTTCCACCTCGCTCAAGGCGAAGAACGCGGGAAAACTTTCAAATGCTTTCCACAGTTCCTTGGCCTCGATTTTCACATGCCGTCCACGCGTTGCAGCGAAGCTGAACTCGACCGGATTGTGGCCTGGGTTGCCCAGATCACGGGTGGCGACCACCGACCATTTGCCTTTCTCGCCGGGTTCGCCAGTTTCGGAAATAGAAATCTCTAACTTGCGTGGAAATCCGAACCCGCTCGGCAAATCCGACGTCGGTCGCTTGGCGGGGACGAGCCGCACCGCATCCAGCAACACCGACTCTCCCAAGTCCACAAACAACGAAACCGCGTCATTCGCATTTGCCCGGCCCTCGGAAAACCACCCGATATTCGCGTGCGGCCCCGCCGGGATTTCCGGCAACCCCAACGGCACTTGCTCATCCACCAGATACGCCGGACTCCAGTCCCAAGACGCCGAAGAATTGCTCCCGCCGATGCCGCGGACCTCACCTCCCCGCGCGACATTTCGCGTCCCTTCGAAGGCCATCACCTCCGCCCACGCCATCACCGCCGCCCCGGCCTGGACGAAAGTCCCATCTCCCTCCGCGCCCGGATTTAGCCTGTCTCCAGAAATCCTAACACCCGCCGCCGCGACTGGCGGCGACACCTGATAGACGAACGGATGGCCTTTCCGCACCGGGTTTGCCCGGGTTTCCCGTTCCTGAGCCACTCTTGCGACCACCTCGCCCGCCGCGTTGATCAGCTCCACGGTGAAGGCCGCCGGCAGGCCGTATTGGGCGTCTAGCCCTTTCGCGTCGTAGCGCCGCGCCGGGACCAGCGCCACCAGATCCACCACCGCGCTGTTCGCCCAACGGACCTCCACCGCGCACTTGGAATCCTTCGCCGGCACCGCTGATAGATAGACCCCCGCGTAGCCACCCGTGCCGCCTTGATCGTCGATCGGGATTCCCGGCAGCCGCTCTAACTGCGGAGCCAGTCCCGCCAGCTCCTTCTCGATTTCCTTCAAGCGTCCCGAAAAAGTTCCAGCCAAGAGTTCGTCCCAAGGAGCCTCAGCCCCGGCGATTTCCGCGATCAGGAAAAAAATGGCGAGAACCCTAGCAACTCCGGTGGCGCAACTCATGTGCCCGGCTGTCTAGCGCATCCGGGCGGCAGTAGGTAGCACGGATTTCAGGTGACCCTGAAAGTGTTGGCCAGTCACAAGGCAGGGCGATCTCCGAATCGCCCAGGCCAATGGGTAGCCGGTGGAGAAGCGCATTGGCTCGGCCTCATCGACCCGCCATTGGCTCCGGCGGATCGGAGTCCGCCGCTCCTTGTTTTTCATGGCTCGTCATCCTGATCCGAGCCGTGCAAGGTCCGCCCGTCCACCCGCCACCATCACCCACGACGTTGAAAACATTCAAAGAACTCGGCATTCCCGCCAACCTGATGCAAGGCCTGCACGAGC
>JAYTEI010000357.1:0-5904 GCA_043735445.1 Akkermansiaceae bacterium
GATGTTTTTCGCGTCGCGGTAATTCCCGATGTTGAGCTTGGCCAGCGTGTCCGGTTGGGTGGCTTGGAGAAAGGCGAAGAGTTGTGTGACATCGATGCAATGGGTCCGGTCGTAGGCGGCCGGAGTGCCAGCGTGCCATCCGCTGCCGCCGGCCTTTTGCGCGGCGATGCCATCGGGGGTATTTTCAACCGTTGAAGGACCATCCACAAACAGCCCGTCGGTCCCGGTCATGTGGCGCATGATCAGCGTTTCGAGGCCTTTTTCGGTGGTGTCGGTGGTCATGGCTTCAAAATCATTCAGCTTGCCAACCCAAACATCGGCCTGAGTTTCCCAGCTCCGACGAGGGATTTCATCACCGTGTAGTCATCGGCCTCGAATCTGACCCGCCCGGCCGGAATGGCCGGGCTGATGCGCAGTCTTTCGGCAAACGCCACGACATTCGCTGCCGGTGTGTTCCGCCTCAGTCTGGCGGCTTTCCAAAGCTCTTGGGGAATCAAGGTCTCGGAAGCCAGCGCGTCGGCTTCCTGCTCGCACTTGTCCTTCCCGGTCTTCGTGAGGTCGTCGAAAAACGCCTCGATCTCGCCGTGATCCAGATGCAGCGCCACATGAGCAAGTTCGTGAAACAGGGTAAACCAGAAATTGTCCAAGCGGTCGTGGCGGAGGGTAAGGGCCACCACCGGCGAACCGTCGGGCAGCTTTAGGGCCGCGCCGTCGAGGTGGGTTTTGGGCAAGTGCCGCTCACAAATCAGGTGAATGCCGCTCTTGTTCAGGAATTCCTTCGCCAGCAGCGGTCCGGAATCCAGGTAACTCAGCCGTGCCAACTCGCGCAGGAAATCCGCATTAACCGTGGCAGGGCGATACTCCGGCAGAGTCTCTTGCATCGCCCGGGTCGCCACCCGGATCCGCCATGCCGTCAAGGCATGTTCGTCCTGGGTGCCTCCATCTCGCATCTGCTGACGATTCAGGCTAGGCACCATGGCGTTCTCGCCCAGCGCTCCCACGAAACGGTTGAGGAGATCTTCAAGTTGCGCCTTGGCCTCACCCACGCTGCCGGAGAAGCCCGCAAACCAACCGCGCTTCAACATCTCCGCCACCGGAAAATGCTTGCCTTGCCGGAGAGCGGCCTCCGAAGGCAGATCCGCACCGGCTTTCTGGAGCAGCACTTCCGCCGGGATGCCCAGGCCTTTCACCAGATTGCGGATCATCGTGAGACTGAGCGGACGCTTGCCCGTGAGCACTTCCGAGACTTTGGGTGCGCTGCCGATGTAGGGCACCAGGTCTTTCCGCTTCAGCCCTTGCTGCTCCATGCGGAACTTGATCGCCTCGATGGGATCGGGCAGGTCGATCGGGTAGGCCTTTTGCTCATACATCTCGATCAACGCGGTCAACAGCTCGGCCTCGTCCCCCTCGGGCGTGCCGGGCTCGGCATCGAAGATTTCGTCGAGCCGCGCGAGGGCGGCCTCGTTTTCTTCTTCGGTCTTGATCAGCTTGGCTTTCATTAGATTTCCTCCGCGTTGATTTTGCCGTATTCGGCGTGGGTTCCGACGAAGCGGATGAACATCCGGCCGGAGTTGTAGTGGATTTTGACGATGAGACGGTAGTGGTTGCCTTTGATGTCGAACACCACCCGGTTGCCCGGAAGGCAATCCGCACTGCGATGCTGTGCCTTGATTTCTGAAAACGACTTCCACGACGCGTGGCAGGCTTCGCGATACCATGCGCGGAGGGCCTGCTCGGATGCGGCGTGCTGTTGCCAGAACTCGCGGAGCTTCTTGAGTGAGACGACGTGCATGGATCGTTGTTCCCGGTTCTTTCGTCAATAAAAAGTTACCCAATGGGGAATCTTTTCATTCCTCCACCCCCTCCAGTTCGGTTTCTTCCTCGGGGATTTCGATATCGGTAGTGGCTTCTTCTTCCACTTCCGCCGGCGGCTTCGCGCACGTCCAGCTTGCCCGTCACGATGTCGGCGGTCAGGCGGGTCCGGTATTCCTGCATCAGGGCGATTTCTCGCTCGGTGCGGGCAATGGTGGTGGTGCTCACGACAAAAGCTTGTGCAGGGCGTCGAGCTTTGCCTTTACATCTCCATTCAGCTCATCGGCGTCACAAATTGCCACCAATTCATGGAGCAGACCCTTGCGGAGGAGCATCGGAGTCGCAGTCGCGGCTGCGATCCGGCGGAAATATTCTTCAGCGATACGGCTCAGTTTGAGGTGCTGGGTTTTCGCCCGCCACAGAGCCTTGCGGGTTGGCAGGTCCGCACGCATGTAGGCTTCCAAATCTTCAGGCTCATCATTAAAAATAAACTCCGCAAGCAACCCGTTCATGACCTGCTTGCGGGAGTCCGCGAACAACTCCTCCTGGCCGAGGTGTTTTGCCACCCAGCGCTCCAGCGATTGAGGACTCACGAAATAGTTCTCCGGTTCGTAGCGCCGCCACTGAAGTTCCATGAGACCACCACCATCGGTTTCCTTTCTGGGCCGTCCGTCGTGATCGTAGATCGCCAGTCCGTTGAGCGTGGAAAGCATCGAGCGGATGGCGCGGAAGTGTTCCCGTGCGGTAAGTCCGAAGCCGCCCTCGACGCACTCCAGTTGCTCGTGGCTGTCTCTTGCCGGTCCCGGAAAATTGTCTTGAAGGTAATAGACATTGAGGCGGCCTTCCTCTTCGAGCAGGTCGGCGACCGGATGCCCGAGCTTGCGAGCGAAAGCACGGAGCATGTCGATGTCGGTGCTTCCTTCCACATAAAGCACATGGCCTGTTTCCCGGGCGCGGACATAGTGTTCCGCGCCATAGTGTTTGAGAGCGTCCCGGATTTCCTGCTTTCCGGCCAGATCGTCCGCCCTGCCATCAAGAATCAACGTCAGGTTGGTATCCAGAGCTTCCGCTAGCACCACTTCGGAGTGGGTGACCAGGATCACTTGGCTGCCGTTCCGGTGAGCGATGTCCCGCAGCAGGGTGAAAACCTGCCGCTGCCGGAGGATTTCCAAATGCGCATCCGGTTCATCGATCAGTAGCACGCCCTTCTTGTGCAGGAAGAGGTGGGAGAAAATCAGCAACATCTGCTGAAAGCCCCGGCCGGATAGCCCGAGATCCATCTCACCCACCGTGCCATCCTGCGTGTAAGCCAGATCCACGCCCCCGTTGTCATTGACCTTCGGTGTCCCGAGGCGGACGTGAAACAAGCGCCGCATCAGTTCGGTGACCTGTTTCCAGTCGTCCGGCGCGCCCTCGGCCAGCAGGAGGCAGATGTTGCGGAGCACCTCCGCCGTGCTGCCCCGGCCCATGAGATACTCGATGCGCTTCGGCAGGATGACCGCTTCATCCGCCGTGATGCCGGACATCGGGTAGAGCAGGGAAACCTCCAGCGCGGCGACAGCCGCGAAGGCCGGATCATCGGTTGGAAGCGCTGCACCCGGTTTGCAATAAACCAACTCGTCACTGGAATGATGCGTGAACTCCATCGTCACCGGAACGATTTCGCCCTTGAACTCGACGCCCACCGTGATCCGGAGATCCCGCTTGGTGGTTTTGAGATTGTTCCAGAGGTGTCTCGTCTTGGGGACCGGCACCGACAACAGGTTCAGCCGGTTCAGCGCCTTTCCGGTGCGCTTTTCCGCCTTGGAGTTTTCTGATTCGGCCACCCACGTCTTGAGCCCGATCGACCACAGGGCGATGGCCTGCAAGGCGCTGGTCTTGCCACAGTTGTTCGGGCCGATCAGCACCGACGGATGATCCAGCTCAAGCCGCTGGATATCGCCATAGCGCTTGAAATTCTCGATCTCAACGTAATGCAACAGCTTCATGGGCGTAAATTTCAGATCAGATGGGACTGTTGACGATCATCCCGAAGCACGTAGCCGCGCGTGCCATCGACTTTCCGCAGGTAGCCGCCTTTTTCCAGCTTGTTGAACAAGTAGCGGATCTTCCGATAGAAGGTATCGAATTCCTTAATGTCGCCAGCGGCACCGCCACGGTCATACCACAGGGCGAAACTTGCCTGTTTGGCGCTGATTGCCTTCTCTCTCGCGAATCGGTTGTGGCGGAAAAGCACGCCGAGCACATCCTTCGCGGTATCGTCCAAGGCATCCAGGCCGGTTCCGAACATTTCGCGCAACTCTTTGCGATAAGTGCGCTGCACCAGAACCCTGTCGGCTATGTAAATGGGGTAAGCCGCCGTGCTCAAGGCATGCTTGGTGATCAGTCCGGCATTCTCCAGCCCCCTCAGAGCCTCGAAATGATTGTTGTCCGGCGTGAGTAGAATCGTGTAGCCGAGCTGCTCGTTGGCCCATTCCGACTTGATGAGATAGGCAAGCACCCGCTTCTGTTCGTCGTTGAGGTTCCCGCCGTCGAGCCGGTCGGCAATGTGGGCGTCGAAGGCCGAGAAGAGGCGTTCCATGCGATCTCCGACCAACTTGCCCGCGTTCAGGAACAGGCACACTTCCTCGGTATAGATCCGGTAGTAAGGCAGATCGATGCGGTTATCGAGGCAAAGGTTGACCAGAGTGGACATCCCGTAGCCTTTGCCCTCCCATTTGCGGAAGACCCGCAGCACGTCGGCCAGCTTCGGGTTGCGGGGCTTTGCTTCCGGAAGGATCCGCCGCACTGGAATTGCAGCATCGCCATCCTCGATGATGAGTGTCCGCCGGAATGCTCCCGGATTGCGAATGGAGACGTGGACTCCCGGCTTGATGGAGAGGATGACCTGTTTGTTGACCGAGTAGTCGCGATGAGCGAGAGCGTTGTTCACCGTCTCGCGCAAGAGTTCCTCGGGATATTGGGGAAGCGCTTTGCCGCCCTGCTCCGCTGAGATGCCCACCTGGATGTTGCGCATCAGGTAACCCAAGCTCGATTCCATCAGTGGCAGGACGTTGTCCACAAAATCCTGTTTGTCCTGGGCGATCTGGCTTGGCGCATCGACGTAGCC
The DNA here is from genome assembly GCA_043735445.1 of Akkermansiaceae bacterium. Taxonomy (GTDB): domain Bacteria; phylum Verrucomicrobiota; class Verrucomicrobiia; order Verrucomicrobiales; family Akkermansiaceae; genus Luteolibacter. Next base: position 4,922 of record JAYTEI010000357.1, read on the forward strand.
GTGGACATGGGCGCGGAAGCCGAGTCGGTCCCCGGGGTGGTTGCCACAGACCAAGGCACCAAGAACCGTGACCGCTCCGTCATTGAGGAAACAGCGACGCTCAAGGAAGGAGCGGGCGGATGCGAGGTCCGGCTTGAGGGTCTCGACCTGCTTGGGTTGGTTGAGATGGAAAATGAACTCGTTGAGCTTGGTCAGGTCGAGATCTGTATCGCTCATGTCCGGGACGGGTTGCAGTTCCTTGGCATGGGCCGCTTCCTCTTTGAACTCTTCTTGTGCCTCGACCTCGCGATCCGTGAGTTTGTGGTCGCCGGTGAGCAGCCGCCGGTAGGCGGTCCCGTTGAGGAAGACAAACTTCCGGTCTGCTGCCAACTCATCGACATAAACCACGGCCACACGCCCGCCCAGGATCGGCAGGATTTCCATGTGGGGAAAGCAATCACCCAAGTCCTGTTTCACGCCCTTGCGGTCGGTAAAAAGGCGCGGCAACTCCTTGAGATTCGGCTCGGCGTGATCTTTCCAGCCATCCAGCACGTATCGGCGGGACGGCCCGGTGCCTTCTTCGCGGACGCCGAGGATGAGAATCCCACCTCGGGAATTGAGGAAGGCGTTGACGCTCTTTTGGATCTCCTTCCAATCGGCTCCGGTGGCTGGAACAGGCTTGATCTCGACCGACTCGGTCTCCAACTCCGTAAACCGGCCCTGCTGAATCAGCTCGGCGAGCTTGGCGATGATGGCGGCGGGAACTTTCATGGTTGCCGGGGAGTGATAGCGTGTTTGGTGCGCGGGTGCATCATCCGATTTCCTCCAGTTCGGTTTCGTCTTCCAGCTCTTCCACCCCAGCTTCAACGATTTCTTCCGCTTTCTCCTCCGGCAGCTTCGCGGCGGCTTCGCGCACGTCCAGCTTGCCCGTCACGATGTCGGCGGTCAGGCGCGTGCGGTATTCCTGCATCAGGGCGGTTTCTCGCTCGGTGCGGGCGATGGCG
>JAYTEI010000358.1:0-5886 GCA_043735445.1 Akkermansiaceae bacterium
ATTCTCCACCACGATCTTCGGCCGCGGTGGCGTCGTCTTCACCTCCTTGTCGAGTTGATCCATCCAGCGATTCCGGTCTTCGGCGAAATTTGACCAATAGCCCGACATTTGCTCGCCCACCACCGGCAACTGGTTGATCCAAGCCGGCGCCTGCTCAGGTGCAGCCATGAACCACGTGCGGGTCGCGTTTGCCAAATCCTTGCCGTCCTGAGCAATGCTAAAACCGATCAAAACGATCGGTCCTGCTAGAATGGCCGTCATCGTCAAGGTCACGAAACAGGCAGCCAACGTCCGCGAACCGCGAAACCAGCGGGTGAAACTCCGCTGCAACGGATGCAGCGAGTAAGTCAAAATCATCGCCCACATCAGCGCCGTCATGAACGGCCGCAGCACGAAAAAACACCCGAACAACAGCAACAGCAAAGCCACTCCACCGAGCAGTGGCTCAAGCTTGAAGCGTTTGGCAGTGGGTTCAGATGTCATTTGCTGAAAGGACGCTAAGCATTTCCCCACCGCTCCACCAGCCCGTTTCACAAGGGATTTCAGCGGGCAGGGAGCAAGCTGTCCCGGCTGTCCCAGCCGGATTCCGGATGTTTGCTGCCGACTGAGACAGTCGGGACACTTTCCCATCCACGATTCTAACCACCCGCACGCCTACCTCGGCTTCCTTCAACAGGAACAAAAGCTAAACGACGAAAGCCTTCTCACGAATGGCGCCGACAAAAGGTCTGTCCCGAAATTATTGATTCACTGAGGTCTCAGCATTCGAATTGGCACAACCCGCTCTGGACCGCCGTCCGCGGGTAGTGTAGTCACGCCGCAGTGACACCGAGCCAGCCCCCTCCCGCCGTCGTAAGACCTGACCTTGAAATCAAGGATGCGCAATTGATTTTCAACCGGGTCTGGAAGGAGCTCGAAAAAGAGTTCGGTCGCGATCACCTGCATTTCCCCAAGGAACTCATCCTGCTGGGTGGTGCGCCGGGTTCGGGAAAAGGCACCAACACCGCCTTCATCCGCCAAGTCCGTGGGATTTCCGCTCCGCCCATCATCATCAGCGAGCTCCTCAACTCCCCGGACGCAAAAAAAATCAAGGCCGGCGGCGGCATGGTCGGCGACGAGGAAGTGCTCCGGCTGCTGCTGCGCGAACTCCTCAAACCGCAGTTCCGCGACAGCGCCGTGCTCGATGGCTTTCCCCGCACCACCGTGCAGGTGGAGTGCCTCAAGATGTTCTACGACCAGATGATCCTGCTGCGCCGCGAGTTTTCAAACACGCCCACCGCCCATCATTTCCGACAGCCCACGTTTCACATCATGGTGCTGTTTGTGGATGAGGCGGAGAGCATCGAGCGCCAGCTCAAGCGCGGTCAGGAAACGTTGATCCACAACGCCGAGATCCGCCAATCCGGCGTCGGCGAGCCGGAGGAAGAGCGCAACACCGACTTCGATCCCGGCCTCGCCCGCAACCGCTACCGGACCTTCAAGGAGAAGACCTACGACGCGCTCGTCTCGCTCAAACAGATCTTCCACTACCATTTCATCAACGCCCAAGCGCCGATCGAAATCGTCCAGCAGAACATCATCAACGAGCTAGCCTACCAAAGCTCGCTCGAGCTCGATCCCCGCACCTACGACACCCTCCGCCACATCCCGCTGGCCGATGAGATCGTCCAGTCCGCCCGCCAGGAACTCGTCAACCGGCTCGACAGCTATCAGGTCGAGCATCCCAAGTTGCTTCAGTCCGTGGTCGATTTCATCCAGGATAAAATGATGCCCATCGTCAAACGCTACGCCGTCAGCGGGCGGGCGATGATCAATACCGAGGAGCCACTTTTCCGAGACCCGACTGCCATCGCCATCCTTATCGACATCTATTCCGAGCGCGGATTCCGCGCCAACGTGGACATCCACCGCGTGGAAATCCCCGACCGTTTCGACCTCGTCACCGGCCAAATCGAGACCCGCGAAAAGCGGGTGTTCCGGATCTCGGTCCTCTTCGCCGGCTCGAAAATCCGTCGCGGTTAAGAACGGGAGATCCTGTCAAACCCGGAAGCTCATTTCCCCGCGAGGCTGCGAAACTCGATATCTTTGAGGCGGGACTCGCCTTTGCGGAAAAGGCGGGAACCGAATCCGCAGAAATGCTGTTTCTGGCCGGGGTCTTGCGAGGGCGAGCGCAGCTTGAAGCGGGCGTCGAGGTTGCGGGTGAAGATTTCCTTGTCGTCCACCCAGAGGGTGACTTCACCCCTCCGCGAGACAATCCGGATCTGGGAATCGGGTTTCAACTCGGCGGGCACAGGCGGGTTCCGCGCGTCCGTATCGTAAGATTGGGCCACCAGCGCCGCGCCGCTGTCGTTGGATTTTTGGGTGGCTCCGCAGACCACCGTGGCGAAACCGGTGCGGCCCGGCAAGTAGCCGATGATGGCACCGAACTGCGCGGCCGCGAGGCCCGCAGGATTGTCCAAACGCGCCCGCATCTCGAAGTCGATACCCACGCGGGCACCGAGGATGACGCGGGAGAGCGCGCGGTCCTTCTCGTTGCTGACGCTCAGCACCCCACCCGGGAGGGCGTTCCACTTCGCCACGGAGGCGGTGAGCCAGAGCGACTTGTGCTCCTCTTCCGTGAGCCGCACCCAATCGCCCTTGGCGAACCGTTCCTCGAAGGCAATCGCGGCAAGACGGAGCCGGACGAGAGCGGCCGCGTCCGCTTGGGAGACGATGGATGGCCGCTCGGATAGCGAAAGATAGAGCGCGCGGGCTGCGGCCAAATCGCCTTTCCCGTAAGCTTGTCCGGCCTTTTGCAAGGTCGTGAGAGTGGCCGGATCGCCCTGCGCGGCGAGCACTCCGCGCCATTCGACGGACAAGAACCCGTAAGACTCGAGGGCATCTTCCGCTGAGGCGAGGATGGGCTGATTGAGAGCTTTGTAACAGGTGGCGGCCAGGGAGTAGTCGCGGGCGAGGAACGCGTTGCAGGTGCCGAAGGAAAGCGCGTAGTGCTTGTCCTCGTCCGTTTTGGCATAGCGCATCTTGCCCCGAACGTTTTCCGCCATCAGGCGGCGGATCTCGGGATCGTCGAGGACAGTGCCGTGGTCCGGAAGCTCGGAACCCACCCCGCGAACCGCCATGATCAGTTGGTTCGGGACGAAAGTGTCGTAACGCCGGGTGTAGCCGCAGGCTTTGCCGAAGGCCAGCATGAGGGCATGACTTCCGCCCCACCGCGGCCGGTAAGCCCAAAGGAGTGACTGGTAGGCGGGCAAATAATCGAAACTGGCCGCAATGGACCGGTCAAACCAGCCGCGCTCGTCCACATTGTCGCTACCGGCCCCGCCCATGGTGACGGCGATCATTTCGTCGGCGGCGAAAGGCACAGCCGGGTTTGCTTTCCAAGCGGCAGAAAGGTGGCTGGAGGCCTTGGCCAGATGTTCCCGGAAACCCTTCCAGCCATCCTCGGTGACGGTGTCTGCAAAGCCCTTCCCGCGTTTCTTCCAGGCCGCCGCGACCTCGAATTCGCCAATCAAAGTATCCTTCAACCAAGGCGCGGCTTTGGATTTCTCTAGGGCGGTGCGCGCTTCGTCTTCATCCCGCTTCAGGTAGAACAGCAAATAACCCTGGTTGCTTTTGATGAATTGATAAAATCCCAAGCTGTCCTCGGGAGACCCGGAAGCGTCCAAGGCCGCGGCGAGAAGATGCGGGATCTCCGTCTCCATCGCCGCCTTCTTCGCCTTGTCCCTAGTCGCCCGGTGATCGTAGCTCCCGCCCCAAATCCACGAGCAGGCGAAGAGTTTCAAATGCGGGCTATCCCCGCCCTTCAACAGGTCCGGCAGGCGGTGCTCGGCCAAGGCCATCTGTTCCGGAGTGCGGGGGCGCGAGTAACTTTCGAGGTAGGGGACGATGACATTGAAGAGCGGATCGTCACAGCCGGCGGCACATGCCGCCTTGGCCCGCTGGATCAGCGGAGCCGGAGGGAAAGTCAATTTTCCGGTCAGCTCGTTCTTGTAGCTTTCACCGCTCAGATACGGCGCGGCTTCCCGCAGAACGGCGAGCGCGTCGCCAAGCCAAGGAGCCTCGGCATTGCGTTTGGAAAAATCGGCGAGGAGCAGTGACTCGACCCATTGGGTGTGGCGGGCACGGAAGGCCCGCTGAAGATGATTTTCATCCTTCGGCAGCGAGATAGGTTCGACCTTGGCTGCCTTTTGCTGAAGCAGGCTCTGCCGCATGAAGCCGCTTTCCTCGTTCGCGTCGTCCTCCGCCATATCGGGATCTTGCCCGAGCAGGATCATCGGCAGAAGAGCGAGAAGTCCGAATGAGATGGCACGTTGCATGTGGGTCGAGGGCTAACCTCCGCGCTCCCGCTTGGCAAAGTCAAAGCGGTGGGAGATGCAGTTAGGGAGACTCTTAGGGATGTTTTTTTGCTTGTCGCCCTCGCCTCGTCTGCTTTGGTCCACGCGCATTCGAAAACTTTCCACGGCAAAACCCGCGCGTCTCGGCACGCAATCCGCTGTGGCAGGCGCAACCCTTTCACTCAAATCCGACATGACTTTACCTGCCGCGTCCGGCCTCAATTCCAGTATTGTAAAATCCCCGATTGACCGCCGCCGCGTCATCGGGGGCCTTGGCTTGACCGGTCTCGGACTGCTGGTTTCCTCCACTTCCGCAAGTGCCTTCACGTCCGCTGCCGCGCCGAAAGTGACTGCGCCCACTCAAGCCCGCAGCCAAGCAAGCCCGCAAAACGAACGGATCGACCTCACCGATCTCAACCCTGACTGGGCACGCCACCAAGGATCATTGCTGCCGGAATACACCCGCTATCTTTGGAATTTAAAACTCAAAGCCATCTCGCCAGCGCAAGTCATCGAGGCCCACGCCAAGAACAAAGGTTCCATCTGGAACACCCTGCCACCCAAGGCATGGTGGACCCGGATGGGCTACACCTTGCGAGTCGCGGACCGCATCGCTTTGGAAATGAACGTCAAACAAGTGGAAGTCGTTTCGGGTTATCGCTGCCCCGCTTACAACGCGCATTGCGACGGCGCGAAGTCCGGCTCGTGGCACCAAGCCAACGTCGCCGTGGACGTAAAATTTCCGGTGCGGGCCTCACAAGTCACCGCCACCGCTCGCAATCTCCGCGATCGTGGCCTCTTCAAAGGCGGCGTCGGTGGTTACTGGGATTTCACCCACATCGACACCCGCGGCGAGAACATGAACTGGTGACCCCGTGAGGGGGGCGGGTGTAACTGAAACTTGCCGGCAGAGGCATGACGCGCTCGCAACGCGGGTCGGCATTGTTGCCCGCCCGACGCAGGGAAGAGAAAGAGACGAGTCTCGTGCTCCAGCCTTCGTCGCGCTACGGCAAGTGGACAAAAATGTCCATTCCCTCGATTTCACTCGGCATCTTGAATTAGGCCACCCCAAACCCCACGCCGGTCACGCCTTGCTGGTGGAGCGATTTCGCTCGCCCTCTTGAATCAGGCCACCCCAAACCCCACGTCTTAACCTAGAAAGGAAAATGACAAAGGTGTCAGCTACGAGATTTACCACTGATTGCGCTGATTTTGACTGATTTTACTGAAAGAAAGGGCAGCAATTCGACTCACCTTTTGAGTGACCTTCTAATCCTTTCCAACCTTCTAAAAATCAGTTCAATCAGTGAAATAAGTGGTTACCATCTTCCTTTTTAGGCTAACGGTCACCTCACTCTCTTTGCTGGCTCTAGGGCTGGTGGACCAGGTGTGCTTGGTGACCACCGCGAGGCTGCGCACGTGCGGCAGTCCGCAGGCGATGGACTCGATGGCGAAGACTTCGATTCTCCGGTGTTCTATCCGACCGTGCCCGCGATCTTTCGTGTCGCAGCTAAAAGGGGGGAGCCGGCGGCGGCGATGCGGTGGGCTTCGG
>JAYTEI010000359.1:0-12692 GCA_043735445.1 Akkermansiaceae bacterium
AATATGGGGCATGGGAGTCTTTTCAGGCTCTCATGCCTTCTTTTTGCCACTGCGAAAGCCAGGTCCAGCAAGGGTTCGCGGGGTCTGGGACAAGCTCTAGTTATCCCAAGTTCGCGCAGAATTTCCCGAACGCCTTGACCTCTTCTTCGCTGGCCACTCCGGCAACGATGTGACCCGCCAGACTGCGGGCGACGGCAGCGTTTTCCTTGGGAAGCCCCAAGCCATCGATCAATGTCCGCGCGATGGCCGCGAAGGTGTTGCCGTTGTAGTTCGTGAAAGGAGCGAGCCGGTGGCACCGACGACAAAAATCGACCATGTCATCCAGAGTCATCACTTTCATCTGCGACGATTACCATAGGTCCCGGCATTCGGCGTGCCCGTCGGAGGTCGGGCCGTGATGGGCGTGTTTGTCATTGCATAGTTGCAAGTTTTGCCAAACCACGAGTTCCCATGAAACGTCCGCCAGCCACTTTCGGGAGTTCATGGCTCATGACGTTTGGAAGTCTTCTTCGCCTCGGCGATTTCCACCACGCCGATGCTCTTCATATAACCTCTGCCTGTCTTGGCATACACCGGTTCGGCGGCGAATCGCTCCTGAATGAGGCGACCCTCACGAAGAATTGCCTGCGCCAAGGGATTGTTCTCAAAGCATTCCGTGGGTTTTGAGTCGGCTTCCATGGCTGAAAACTAGACGGCAAAACCGTCAAAGGCAAGGCTCCAGCGGGGTCACCAACTTTGAGTATCCGACCCTTCTTCTTCCATCTTGCAATCAAGCCACTATCATCACCCCCATGATTGGAATCGTACTGGGATCCGGATTGGGGCCATTGGCCGACACGGTGGTGGTGGAGCGCGAAGTTTCATTCGCGGACGCGGGCCTGCCCGCCTCTTCGGTGCCGGGGCACGCGGGAAAATTCGTCTTCGGAAAACTCGGCGGCACGCCAGTCGTCCTCATGAAAGGCCGGGTCCATCTTTACGAAGGCCACGGACCTCGGCAGGTCACCGCGGGCATCCGCTGGATGGTCGGGCAAGGCATTGAAAAACTCATCCTCACCAATGCCGCCGGCACCCTTAACCCCAGTTTCGCACCCGGCTCCTGGATGATGCTCAGCGACCATCTCAATCTAACCGGCACCTCGCCGTTAGAGGGTGCGGACTTCATCGACATGTCCGTCGCCTACGATGCGGATTGGTGCGCCGAATTCCGTGGTGCAGCCGCAACATCCGGCATGATCCTCCAGGAAGGCGTCTATGCCAGCCTGCGCGGCCCGCAATACGAGACGCCCGCCGAGATCCGCATGCTGCGCATTATCGGTGCGGATGCCGTGGGCATGAGCACCGTCTTAGAAACGATCCAAGCCCGTTCGCTGAAACTTCCCGTCGTCGCCTTTTCCTGCCTCACCAACTGGGCCGCCGGCATCACCGCCGCCCACCTCGATCACCACGAAGTTTTGGAAACTGGAAGTCAAGCCGCGCAGTCAATGATCGGCCTGCTAACGGATGTGCTGGGGCAGCACTAGCGGACCGCGGGATTCATCCCGCCCGTCCCCAAGGAGCGGCGGACTCCGATCCGCCGAAGCCCATGAAAAGCCAATGACCCGCGGCTTGCCTCACCTCATTGGCGTCTCATGGACAGGCGGTTCGGAGATCGCCGTTCCTTGAGGAAGATGACAACCCAGCAGCCTGTGAAAAACGCGTGAAGGAATTGAATAGCCTCGCGATCCACGGTCAAACGGGCTATCGCTGATAGCCATGGCTCGCCTTCATGATTCCCCACTGAATGAACCGATTCCACCACCGGCGAAATTCAAGCTTCCCTCCGTGCGGACCTGTGGGTGGGTTGGTTCCGCAATCATCGGTGTGATAGTGGTGGCGGGGGCAATCGCTCCCTTATTCCTTCGGCAAAGCAAGTGTCGAGATTGGGGTCCTCCAGAGGTGAATAACCTGCGCCAGATCGGACTCGCCTATCTGTCTGGACTAGCCTTGGAGGGCAACCCATCTCGACCGCTCGTCGTTGCTCCACTTGTCCCTGGAACCGCCCGCTTTGATCCCAGGCCCTTCAAGGGTAAGGCGATCATACTGAGAATGGATAACAGCGTCAGCTCACTGAAAATCGACAAAGATGGTCGAGTTTTGATCGCTGGAGAAAACATCCTTGATCCTAAAAATCCAATCTGGGACGGCCACCCTCCGGTGATCGTTTGGCCGGATCTCGATATTGAATCAAAATGACCACTCCACTCGAGCCACCGCCAAAAAAGCCCACTCACCAATCATTTGAGTTCGCTTCACCCACTTTGGTCCAACTGGTCCAAAATGGCACCCTCCAAAATTATCCGGTGGAACTCCCTCCGCCAGCACCCGAGACTGCCGCCCGCCACCTTGAGAAAAATCATCCACATCGACATGGACTGCTTCTACGCCGCGATCGAGGAACGGGAGAATCCGTCCTTGCGCGGTAAGCCCGTGGGCGTGTCCGGCAGCGACCGCCGCAGCGTGCTGACCACCGCAAACTACGAGGCGCGGAAATTTGGTTGCCGCTCCGCGATGCCGGTTTTCAAAGCCCTCGCGCTTTGTCCCCAGCTCATCCTCGTGCCGGTCCAGTTCGATCTCTATCGAGCCGTTAGTTCGCGGATCCGCGCCATCTTCGGCCGCTTCACCGAGCTGATCGAGCCGCTCTCGCTGGACGAAGCTTACCTCGATGTTTCTCACCTCCAGAGCAGCGGCGAGTCGATCGCCCGCGAGATCCGGGCGCAGATTTTCGAGGAAACCGGCCTCACCGCCTCCGCCGGGATTTCGGCTAACAAGCTCATCGCCAAGATCGCCTCAGACTGGCACAAGCCCAACGGCCAGAAGCAAGTGACCGCCGAGGAAATCCCCGCGTTCATGGCCGCCCTGCCGGTCAGTCGGATCTGGGGCGTCGGCCAGAAGATGCGGGAGAAACTCACCGCCCTTGGCATCGAGACTTGCGCCGATCTCCAACAGCTCGACCAGATCGAACTCTCGCAACGTTTTGGCAAATGGGGCATCGAACTCTGGCACCTGAGCCGGGGCATCGACGAGCGCCCGGTCACTCCCGACCGCACCCGCAAGTCGGTGAGCAGCGAGACCACCTTTGCCGAAAACATCCAAGTCCTGCCCGCGCTCATCCCACCGCTGCGCGGCATGATCGCGGGGCTGCTAGAAGACCTCGCCAAGTCCCATGCCGACCGCGTCATCCGCTCGCTGGTCGTGAAAATGAAGTTCGCCGACTTCCACCGCACCACCGCCGAGCGGGCCTGCCAGGTCGTCGATGTCGCCATTTTCGAGGAACTTCTCACCGAAGCCTGGAAACGCGGCAACCACCGCGCCGTCCGTCTGCTAGGAGTGGGCGTCCGTTTCGAGGACCCGAAGGAAGTGGCGCAGATGGAGTTCTTTAGTTAGAAAATGTGTCCCGGCTGTCTCAGCCGGGAGCATCATATCCGCCGGTTGCCAGCTTGCACCCGTCCTGCTACCGTCCCGCCATGACTGCATTAAAAAAGCCGGATTTCATCACCGTTAGTGAATACCTCGCAGGTGAGGAAATCAGCGACACGAAGCATGAATACCTCGACGGGACCGTCCACGCCATGGCGGGCGCGACGCTTCAGCACAACGACATTGCCGGAAATTGCTTTGCTTTTTTGCATGGCCAGCTTCGCGGAAAGCCCTGCCAACCCTATAACAGCGATACCAAAGTTCGCATCGTGTTTCCAAATCGCGCTCGCTTCTACTACCCAGATGCCATGGTCGTCTGCCAGTCGAATCCACGCACCGATCACTTCCAGAATCAACCCGTCGTCATCATCGAGGTCCTCAGTGACTCCACCCGCCGGACTGATATCGGCGAAAAGTGCGCCGCCTATCTAACCATTCCCTCGCTGAAAGTGTTGCTCTTCGTGGAACCGGACGCGCCATCCGTCACTCTCCACCGTCGCCAACCTGAGGGTGAGTTCGGCATCGAGCTTCATACCGGAATCGAGGCTGTTATCCCGCTCTCGGAAATCGAAGCCAGCTTATCACTTGCCGATGTTTACGAGCGCGTGGAGTTCACGTCGCCGTCTAACGAGTGATCCATTCACTTCGCTTCCGCCTTACTTGTCTTCCGATAGTAGGCGTCTTCCTCAGCCGTTAGTTTGCGTTCGACACCGTATTTTTTGCGCTCTTCCGCAGTGAGTTTGCGGGTCACCCGTTGCGTTGCTAAGCTGTAAACCCACCACGGCTTGGTGTTATAAATTCTCGCGGTACCGTCGCGGCTGGCGGTGATGATGTAGTCGCCGTCGTTGCTGAAGCGGGCGTCGGGCAGGGTTTCGGTGTGGCCCTTCAACTCGGTCCTGAGTTGGTAGCCGGGCAGTGTCCACAGCCGCGCCACTCCGTCAGCGGCAGCCGTTAGTAGGAGGTCTCCCTGTGGATTAAATTCGGCGCTCCGCACGGCGATGTCGTGGGGAATGGCTTTGAGCAGCGCTCCGGTATCTACGTCCCAGATCCGGCAATAGCCGTCGGTGCTGGCGGTGACCACTTGCTGGCCGTCCGGGCTAAACGCGGCGCTCATCACGTCGTCGCTATGTTCTTTTGTCCGGTCGTTACCGCCGGGGAAAACCCGCAGTTTCCTGCCATCACTCACATCCCAGATCGTGGCGGTGCGGGCCCCGAAATCCGCAGTCACGATTTTCGAGCCGTCGCGGCTGAAGCGCGCGTCGTAAACCCTTTTGCTGCCGAGCGCGGCAGGGAAGGAGTCTTCAAGAATCAAGCGGTTGAGGATGTGACGGGCGCTGTCACCAAGTTTCCGCTTGCCCAACTCGACGGTCATCGGCCGCCTAACAATCCCGCTGAACGCGGGTTCGTCGTTGAGCGAACCGTCGCGGATGATCCGGTTCAGCACGGTGGTGACGGTCTTTTCGACGTTGTCGGCGTTGTCCAGTTGGGCGCGTTCTTCGGCGGTGAAACGGCCTAGCAGGAACGTGGCAACCGATTGGTTAGGTTTCTGAAGTGTGGCGAGCAATGCGGAAAAATCTTTGAAGCCGTCCTGCGGGATTTCCTGACGATCCGGGACCAGCATCAACTCGGAGGCACCAGTTTGCGCATTCCATACTCGGGCGCTGCCCTCGTTGCAGGCAGTGACGATGTGTTTCCCATCGCTGCTGTAGCGGGCATGATAGACCGTGCCGCCACCTGCTCCCTGATGCCCGGTGATTTGAAATTTCGGTCGGCCAGTCATGGCGTCCCAGACGATGGCAGTCTGATCGCTGCTAGAGGTCACCAGGCTGGAGCCATCTGGACTGACTGAAATGCAGCGGACTTCCTGCGTGTGATGGAGCTCGTCCGCAGCCAATGGCCCCCAATTTTCTAGCGGCCGTTCCTTAAAGGCATCCACCCCGCGGACCTCGCCTAGGCTCGTGCCGGCAAACGCTAACAAACGGTTAGAATGGCCCGCAGTCCCCGGTGAAAAATGAATGTCGGCGGCCCAACTCTCGAACTCAGGCTGGCCGACAACGGCGATCTCTCCTCCGGGAGGCAGCTTCCAAAGCAGGACGGAATGGTCGTTGCCACAGGTAGCGATGAAGCGCCGGTCTGGACTCACGGCGACATCGCGGATCCATCCCCGGTGGCCGCGCTGGGTGGCCACTAAGCGCAGGATTCTCACTTCTTCGGCCTGGGGATGGAATGAGCCGACCGCCTCGTCCCCCGCGTTTCCCAAAAACCAGAACCGGATCGCCGCGTCGTTGCAAACGGTGACCAGCCGGGTGTCGTCGATGAATGATACGCCCATCACTCCGTCGGGCTGGCTTTGGGCCGCCACTTGAAGGCCGGTGGCCACGTCCCAGACTCGCAGGAATTTGTCATTGCCGACGGTGGCCACCAAGTTTCCCGAGGGGTTGAGGTCGCCATCATGAAGCGTCTCAGTGGTGGAGGCGGGGAAAATCTGGAGGGGTTCGGAGGGTGTTAGGACGGCTTGTTTCGCCGCACGGAGATCCCAGAGCATGGCGTTGCCGTCGTCTGAAGTGGAGAGCAGTTGCCCGCCGTCGGCTTTGAAAGTGAGGCTGCGGATCCTTGCGGTGTGGTGGGTCTGGCCGCTGCCGAGCGGAGCAGTTAGAAGCTCCTTGCCAGTGGTGGGATCCCACAGCCGGATCAGTTTATCGTAGCCGCCGCTGGCCACCATTTTTCCGTCAGGGCTGAACGCGGCGGTTGTTGTCCTAGCGTGATGGCCGGTGAAAGTGACGAGCGGCTTGCTGACTATTTGCGGAACGCCGCTGTCTGTCTTGCGGAGCGCATCGGCATCCCAGATACATATATCACCGTCCTTGCGATAGCTGGTGGTGACGATGCGCCTGCCGTCCGGGCTGAAGCGGGCACATGAAACTGTCGTCGCGCCTCCCGGCATCGCGCCGTGATCGAGTCGGGCTATTTCTCTATCAGTCTCCACATCCCAGATTCGGGCGGTGGAGTCTGGCGATGCGGCGCTGGTGACAAGGCGGCGGCCTTCAGGATCGAAATCGACGCTATAAACATCGCCAGTGTGGCCGTCGTAGCGTTTGCGAATGAGCGACTCTCGCGTCGCAGTGCGCAGTGCCATCTCGATCTCGCGAGGGACCACTTTGGCTGGCTTCTTGGGGTTAGGAAACGCAGCGGCAGTGGATTCTATCGACAGTAGTACCGCCAATTCCGGATTCTGTTCGCCCACGCTAATTGCAGATAGAGCTTGTGAACGTGCTTCCGATAGATTCTTCGCGTTGACCGCCTGCCGCTCTGCTTTTTGGACCGCCGCCCTAGAGCGGAAAAGACTCAATGTCATGAATGATAATATAATGAGAACCGCGCACCCTGCCGCGATGATTCGCTTGGCATAGCGCATCCGCCGCAAGCGCCTTTTCTCGATGTCATGATCTTCCTTGAGCTTCTGTTGCTCGGCTTCTAGCTGATCTTCCTTTAGCTTGCAGGCTAACAATTCATCACGTTCCTGCCGCAAGTGGCGGCTGCGGATCACCACCCGCGTCAGCACATCATGAGTTAGCTCGATGTGCGGAGTGCCAAGGCGGTCTTCCCGCCGCAGCAAGCGGCGATCCACCAGACACTCGATCTCATCGTCAGTTAGGTTAGCAAGGATTGCTTCCTCCACCGGCACCGTGGTGCGAAATCCCGAGGCGGTCACCAGCCGATCTTCGATAAATGCGCGGTCGCGGGCATCGAGTCCTTCGAGGCTGCGTTTGTAGAAATCATCAAGGATTTGGTCGCTCGATCGTTGCACTTGCTCCAGCGTGATCGCATCCCGGTCTTCTTTGATTCGTTGTAAATTCAGCTCGCTACAAACGAGGCTCAACAATGCAGGCTCCACGCGTAGATGTTGAAGTTCTACTCCGACAGTTTCCGCGCCTTTCTGCGGGATGATTGCCTCGACCTCATTGGCCGCAGCCACGAAGCGGACGATTTTTCGAGCAACCGCATCTTCGACTAAACTGCCGCCGGGTTTCATCACCACTTCCAGCGCCTGCTCGCCCGTCATATGAGTCAACGCATGGCGATTATACATCACCGATGGCATATCTTTACTTAAGCTATCTAACCGTGAAACGAAATCCTCCCGCAAGCTGATCATTAGTTTGTAATGTCGCTCACTGTAGGGCGCGGGGAGTTTAGCGCCGCCGGCCACCACGCATTCGCGAACGCGCGTGGGGATGAGATTCTCCGCCACGGCTGCGAGTTCCTCTTGGAATGCCACCATCTCTGCACAGTTGCGTCCCAAGGTAAACAATTCTTCGAATTGATCTAATACGAGAACTGGCGTCACTGGCTGATTCTTGGAATCCCAAAACACCACCCGGTGAAGATACTCCCAGAAATCATTGCTCTCGTCTGCTAGAGCTTCGTTTAGAACTTCCACCTCCATTCCGCGCCCGGCAATTGCATTTTCGATCTCGGTGCGGACTTGTCTGCCGTAGGGCGTTTTTCCCGAGTGATCCAGCCGGATCCACACCGGCAGGTATTGTTCCTGCCGCAGTTTCGGGAAGAGTCCTGCTTTTAAGATGGATGACTTGCCGGTGCCAGAGCGACCGAATAATACCGTTAGAACCTCGCGCCGGACGAGCCGTAGCAGATCGAGCGAATCCTGTTCGCGGCCGAAGAATAGATTCTGGTCGGCCTCGCTGTAGGGCAGTAGCCCGAGCCACGGTTGCACCCCGGCGTCAGCCTCGGCGGCGCTCATATCGTTCTCCTTTCCCGCCGCTGGTCGCGGAGGCGTTCCTTGATGTCTGTCACTAACCCATCGAGTTTTTCTAACTTAGAAATCTGCACTTCGCGGAACTCCGCCGGGATCGCTTCATCTTTAGGTGATGTGTCATCAACTAGCAGTGGCAAGATGAATTTGAGAGTGTTGAAACGAAACTCCGCCGCCTCGATGGCCCGCTTCCATTCGAAGCGATAGAACCATGGCTTCGAGTCGCTAGAGATCGAAAACCGCGAGATCAGTGGCACAAAGGCAAAGCACTTGAAGATATGGTTAGCGATCTTTTCTTTATAACGATCACCGGGCTCCAAATCTGTTTCGTCGAACCACACATCGATACCCGCCTCGCGGAAACGCGCGGCGATGTTGCGGGCAGTCTCGCGGTCCTCGCTGCGGAAACTGATGAACACTGACTCCGGTTCCATATCGGTCGGCAGGCCATCGGTGCCCGTCGCGGTCGGGTCTTCCTCCTTCGCGGTTTGCCCAAACTTCGCCATCCAGCGGATGTATAACTCACTCACAAACTTCGCGGCGTCGCCCTGAGTATAAACATTGGTTTTCTTGCGCTCGAGAAACCCCACCAATTCCCGGTCTTGAAATGATAGATCGTCCGCTAACACCCCGGGCACCCCCACTGAGAACAACTCGTCGCCCTTGGCCGCGACTAGGAAAAAGCGGGTCAGCCAGCCGGGGAAACTGCACCCGAGTGTGAGCAAACGTTTATCGCGGAACTGATCGAACAGATTGTGTGGGCGGAAATCCCGCGATTGCAGCCGGTGCGCATATTGCAGGATGTCCTCATCGGTCACCGCGAAGTCATTCATTGGGTTAAGCTTGCCGAAGAAGTGATAGACCGTGGGGCTTGCTTCGAGTTGGAAGTCAGTGGGTAGATCCACCACTTTCTCTTTCTTGCAGTAGGCGAAGGTCCGGCACCGCGGTTTGCCGGCGAAGCGGACTTGATTGATCGCTTGCTCCAACAGCGAATCAAGTGTCGTCGAAATATACAAATCGAAGTGAGTGATCGCCGCTAACTGTCTCAGCGGTTCCGGCGTCGGCCACGCGTGTTCGGCGAGGATTTCGCGAATCTCGTAATAGATTTCATCGCGCTCATAGTTCTTCGAGTGATTCGGTTGTTGTTCGAGGAACTCATTGACGACGTGATAGAAACCATAACCTGCCACCAGGTTCTTAGGGTCCAGTTCGAGCCGTGTCACCAACTGCTGGGCGAGATGGCGATAAAGAGTGATCGGCTTGCCCTCGACCTCAAGAATTAACAACTCAGGACCAATGACCGGAATCACCTGACGGCCTTGGATATCCGCCAATAAACGTTCCCAATGTCTTTCTTCCAGATTCATAGGCAATCGGAGAGATATAGATCTGTGAGTGTTATAGCAAGGCCACAGTTCGGGCGAGGTGTGACTAACGGGTAGCAGCCCCAAGGAGCGGCGGACTCCGATCCGCCCTGCCCATGAAGTGCCAATGATCTGAGAGAATCGCTTCCCATTGTCCACCCATGGACAGGCGATTCGGAGATTGCTTCTCCTTGTTTCCAGCGAGCCCCAAGGAGTGGCGGACTCCGATCCGCCAGGCCCATGAGCCGCCAATGAGCTGAGAGAATCGCTTCTCATGGTCCTCCCATGGGCAGGCGATTCGGAGATCGCCACTCCTTGTTTCCAGCAAGCCCCAAGGAGTGGCGGACTCCGATCCGCCCTG
Source organism: Akkermansiaceae bacterium (assembly GCA_043735445.1). Taxonomy (GTDB): domain Bacteria; phylum Verrucomicrobiota; class Verrucomicrobiia; order Verrucomicrobiales; family Akkermansiaceae; genus Luteolibacter. The sequence goes on from JAYTEI010000359.1 coordinate 9,956, forward strand.
CCCATGAGCAGCCAATGATCTGAGAGAATCGCTTCTCATGGTCCACCCATGGGCAGGCGATTCGGAGATCGCCGTTCCTTGGATCTATCACCTTCTAACCAGAATCTCACCGCGATCTCTGCGGCAGATGCCACAAGGGATTTTCACTGTATTGCTGTTTGAGCCACGGATACAATTTCGCGTTCAGTTCGAAGGTGTAGGGGGAAATGACGATGACTTGCAGCAGCAGTGCGCCCATGTAGAGAGCCACCACTGCGGTGATGCGGGCAGGATGGAGCGGGCCGGCGGTCACGCGGTGGCCGCCGGCGTGGTCCCAGAGGGTGGTGCCTAACCGTTTGGCGGTGAAGATGCTGAGCACTTGGCAAAAAATCGCGAGAACTGGCCAGCCGAAGCCGACGCCAGTGAACATCACCCGCAGCGAACGGCGGATGGCGGCGGGAAGATCGAGCCGAGAACCGTCGTGGTTTACGACTGCTAGATTGAGCAACCATTTTCCCGGAGTGGTGCCGAAGTAGTGGAGGAGCAGCGGCTCGATGACGAACCACGGCAGGTATTGGAAGAACATCACCCACGGATTGAGCAACGCCGCTTCGATGTCTTGGCGGGCGGCCCACATGCCGATCCACCAAATGCCTGAATAGAGTGATAGATCGAGCCAACGGGCCCAGAACCGCCTCACGTAATAGGTGGTGACCGGCAGCGGCGGAGGCGTGGCCGAGTCCGGTAGCTGTGAGTACTCTGGAAACACCAGTGCCGACTCGCGGGGCTTGGCGGCCAGAGCAAACTCGCGGGTGAAGATCCCGATTTCTATCAGCGGCTTCCATTCACCGAGGCCTTCATGCCAAGAGGGCGTGCTCGCGGGCAGCTCACCGTCTTCGATTTTCCGGCGGACTTCAAAGTCGTGAAGAGGGCCGACTTTCTCGCCGTCGCGGATGATCCAGATGTCCATGGGTTAGAGATTTCTGAGAGATTTAGCCGCATCGCTGCGGGCCGCGAAGAAAGCGGGGACAAAGGCGGCAAGCGAGCAGAGGACGAAGGCCATCAGCGCGAAAACCGCTTGTTCTAAGGGATTATTGTGCGCGGGCAGGACGGTGAAGCCGGTGAACGACGAGGTGAAGGGATCGAAGCCGAAACCGCGGAGGACCGACTGGAGTTCCCCTCGGAAATGGATGACGACGCGGCCGAGGCCGACGCCGAGGATGGCACCGAGCGTGCCGAGGATCATGCCCTGATAGAGGAACACCCGGACGATTTGGCCGGGTGCGGCACCGAGCGCTTTCATGACGCCGATTTCCCGCCGCTTCTGGATGGTGACGGTGAACATGACGGCCATCATCGAGAACGCGGAGATCAGAACGATGAACGAGAGCATGAAATACATCATCGCCCGTTGTTGTTCGATGAGGGTGAAAAACGGTTTCGCTTGCTGGCCCCAAGTGGTGAGCGTCCACTCCGGACCGAGGGTCTTGCGGGCGGCGGCGGCGAAGGATTCCGCGGTGTAGGGATCGTCGAGGCGGAGGGCGATGCCCTGCACCGCCTGGTCGAGCCCTGCTAGATTTTGGGCGAGTGGCAGTGGCACAAACAGATCGGGAGAGACCGCCATTTGCGATGCCTGATAGACGCCGGAAACCACGGCCTCCTTGGGCAAGACCGCCTTCTTCATGCCCTTGAATGCCTCGTTGTTCATCTTCTCCACGTCGGTGGAGTTGAGATCGGCGATGGCTTTTTCCACGGCGGTCTTAGCCTCAGGCTCGAAGTGAAACTCAGTGTCCGAGGACTCCGCTGCATCCATGGCGCGGAGCAGATCGCCTAGCAGTTCTTGTTCCGGCTCGCGGATGTTATTGCTCTGAAGGCCTTCGTCGTAAATCGCGACGAGCGCGGCGTACACCTCCCGGTCAGTGGCGGCGGTTAGAATAAATTTCCCACCCTCGGCCTTCCAGCCGTTGCGCAGTGCTGCGGTGGATTTTTCCCAAACTTGGGCGTAAGCCTCGCGCAGCGGAGGATGGTCCGTGGCCTTGTATGCACCCATCACTTCCTTGATGTTCTTGGTCGAAAGCAGCCGGATTTTATCGCCGACACCGATCTTGAAATCATCGGCAAGCAGCGAAGAAATCACCACCCGGTCGTCCAGCCCGAGATCTGCGCTGGAGCCGGGAAAATTCTCCATGTCTAACATTTTCGTCACCCCAGCGACCTGCGCCGGGTCCGAGGTGTCGATGCCGCGAAACATCACCGCGCGTTGGCCGCGCTCCTCGACATCGACCATCACATAGTCGTAAACAAAGGCGGTCGCGGACTCCACATGGGGCAGTTTTTTAGCTCTAGCAGCAGCATCCGTCCACTCGATCATCCGGCCATCCGGGGAGTTCGGGAAATTCTCATTCAGCAGAACATGCGGGACATAGCCGAGCAGCCGGTCCTTCACATTGCGCTCCAAGCCCGAGTAAACCGCCATCACCACCACCAACACCAGCACGCCTAACATCACGCCGACCAGTGAAATCAGGCTGAACGAAGACAACATTGAGCGGCGGGGGTTGAGATACCGCCGGGCGAGAAGGAAGCTGAAGGAACGTCGTTTGATGGCGCTTGCTAACCCGCGCCGGGCCGGGGGGCAAGTGCTAGTGGTGGGGCATGTGTAACTGAAAGGGGTGGCCAGCGACAGAGCCGCGGAATAAGATCACCGCCCTGCGGGAAACGGAGTGGCGTTGCCCAGCAACGCAGCGAACCCGCTGGC
>JAYTEI010000360.1:0-12633 GCA_043735445.1 Akkermansiaceae bacterium
GGCCGCGACCTTGAGGAACTGGAACTCGAGCTGATAGACGCCGGGCTGGAAGAACTTTCCGTCGATGACGGCCTGGTCTCAGTGATCGGCGAGTACGGCGCATTTGCCAGCTTGAGCCAAGCGGTGGAAGCCGCCGGCATCGTGCCGACGAAATGCAGCCTCCAACGCCTGCCGACCCAGCCCGTCGAACTAACTGAAGAGCAGATGGAGGAAGTCGAAGTGCTGCTCGACAAGTTAGAGGACGACGACGACGTGCAAGTGGTGTTCACGAACCTAGCTTAAGCTTACTGCCGCGCTTAGCCGGGTGTCACTGAAAGTGGTGGGAAAATAGGGTGAATGGACATGCTGGTCCACTTGCCGATGCGCGGCGAAAACAGGAGCGCGGAAACGACACCGTCATAAGTTAGACCACTTACATTTCACGGCTCCTCGACTTCATCCTCTATGACCTCATCCTCCCTAACGGGAATGGCGCGGATAGCGCGCGGCTTGGCGGGTGCGATTTCTTCGGGCGGGCCTTCGAGGAGTTCTTCTTCACCGGTCTTCAGTGGCTCGACCGGAAGTGCTCTCAACGGTCCACCGACGGCGTTCGCAGCGGGCGGCGTAGTGCCGTCGGGATCGGTCGGGACGGCGTCTGGCTCGCCCTCGACCTTTGGCGTCGCGCCTTCATCAATGACGATCAGTGCCTTCTGCGGCGGGGCGATGTCGTCCTTGATCTCGTCCTTGATGCCTTCGAAAAACCTTTTCACCATCGGTGCGGCCATCCGTCCGCCGGAGACGGTTTCGCCCGGCCGTCCTTCGTAGAGCACGGCGAAGGAGTAGCGCGGATTGTCGTGTGGGAGGTAGCCGGCGAACCAGGCAAGACGTTGGTTTTTCGCGGGTGGCCCCCATTGCGCGGTGCCGGTTTTCCCGCAAAGTTCGGTGTAGCTGAGACCGGCGGCATGGCCGGTGCCACCGCTCGAGCTGACGACGTCGCGCATGCCATCGTGAACGACATCCACGGCCTTGGCATCCACACCGAGCCAATTTTTCCGTTCGGGGACAGCGGCCTGGACGACGCGGCCGCGGGTGTCTTGGAGTTGGCGGATGAGGCGGAGTTTCGGCAAAGCGCCACCGTTAGCGATGCCAGCCATGGCTTGCGCGACTTGCAGCGGTGAGGCGAGCAAACTGCCTTGGCCGATGGACAAATTCGCGGTGTCGCCATTGAGAATCCGCCGATGTTCGTTTTTGAGCATCCACTCATCATTGGGCACCAGCCCGGGGTTTTCGCCGACGAGCGGAAGCCCGCTGGTTTGGCCAAACCCGAGCCGCCGCGCGAGATTTAGAAACACCGTGGGACCGACATCGATCCCTACCTGATAGAACCAAGTGTTGCACGACCGAGCCAGTGCCCGTTTCACATTGATCGAGCCCTCGGGGTTCTTGTTCCAGTTGTGGAAAACCGCGTTGCCGACGTTGATCGCCGCCGGGCAATAGATGGTGGACTCCTCCGTCACGGTGCCATTGTTAAGGGCCGCGAGCGCCACTATCGGCTTGAACGACGAGGCCGGCGGATAGACGGACTGAAACGCGCGGCCATACAACGGCGCGGACGGATCTTCATTGAGAGCCTTGAAATCCGCCTCATTGATGCCGGGAATGAAACTGTTGAGATCGAACGACGGCCGCGAAGCCATCACTAACACTTCACCGGTGACCACGTCGATCACCACGAACGCACCGCGGCGGCAACCGTCGCGGAGCGTTTCCTCGGCGAGTTTTTGCCACGAAAAATTGAGGGTGGTGACCACGGTGCCACCAGGGCGCGGGCGTTTCACTTGCTCTTCTAGCAGCTTGTTGCCACTCTCATCGAAGAGCAGCCGCTTCATGCCGGGATCACCGGTGAGCTGGGTGTTGAAGATTTTTTCCAAGCCGGCGCGGCCTTCGGATTCCTCCCACAGCGGCTCGTTGAAATTGATCGGGCCGGTGGGCAATTTCCCGACGCTGCCGGAGTAGCCGAGGATGTGCGCGGCGAGTTCCCCGTGCGGATAGAAGCGGCTGTAAATCGGGTGCAGGACCAGTCCGGAGGTGAGCTTGGACTCGATGTCGCGGGCGGTCTTCTCGCCGATCTGGCCGGTGACTAACAACGGCAACCAGCGCCGGTTGCGGTAGTGATCGTAGAGCTCGTCATCGGATTTCGGGAGCTGGCTCTTGACCAGGAGTTGCAGCGCATCCAGCCGAGTGCGGGCCCAGTTGATGACGAAGTCCCGGTCGGCATTTTCAAACTGCCGGAACTGAAGGGCGACCTGATAGGCCACCTTGTTTTGCGCCAGCGGCTCGCCATCCCGGTCCACGATTTGGCCGCGTGGCGCGGGGATTTTCAGAGTGATCGCCCGGGCGTCTTTGCGGTTAAAGATCGATCCATCCGCCGCATTGCGGGCCGCGGGCGGGGCGACGGGAGCCTGCGCCAGAGGTTTGTTAGAAGCGATGACCGGAGCCGGTGAGTCCTGAGCACAGACGGGCAAAGTCGCGAAACAGGAGACCAGCGTAAGTCGGCGGAAGGACGATGGACTCAGCATTTTGGTTCCGGCAGGCTAGTGGTGGATTCCGCCCAAGGCAACGCTCAATCCCAGCCGCTCTCGTCCCAATCTGCGGGCGATTGGCCGATGCTTTTCACGATCTATGCTTCTTCGCGGTGAGGCTCACGCAGCCAGTTAGAGCGGCGGCAAAAGCGGTGGCGAGAGCCGCTCTTGTCGCACGCCGCAAGCCGTGCATGATCGCCGCAATGAGCGATTGGAATTTCATGTCGGTGATCATCCTGGTGGGGGTGTTTGTGCTTTGGAAGCTGGAATTCGCCGCGACCTTGCTCAACCTGAAAGCCTTCCCCACCACCGTCCCGCAGCCGCTGCGAGGCTTGATGGATGAGGTGAAACTCGACCAAGCCCGCGCCTATCTGCGGGTAAATGCCCGCTTCGGCATCCTCCAGTCCACGGTCTCATTGGTGGTGCTGCTGGTGTTCTGGTCGATTGGCGGCTTCGCTTGGCTTGACGATTTTGCCCGCACGTTCACTCCCTCCCAACTGGTAGCCGGCTTGATTTTCCTGTCCGCCCTCATGCTTGGCCAAAGCCTCGTTGGCCTCCCGTTTTCCATTTATGACACCTTCGTCATCGAGGAAAAATTCGGCTTTAACCGCTCCACGCCCGCCACTTTCATCAAAGACCGGCTCAAAGGAATCGCCCTCGCCGCCGTCATCGGCCTGCCGCTGATGGCCGCCGTGCTGTGGATTTTCGGCAACGTCGCGCACGCTTGGCTGTGGGCGTGGCTCGTCGTCACCGGCTTCCAGCTCATTCTCACGTATCTCGCGCCGTCGCTGATCATGCCGCTGTTCAATAGCTTCACCCCGATGCCCGACGGCGATCTCAAACAAGACATCGAAGCGCTCGGCGTGAAATGCGGCTTCCCTCTAACTGGCGTGTTCGTGATGGACGGCTCCAAGCGCTCCACCAAGGCCAACGCCTTTTTCACCGGCCTCGGCAAGCGCAAGAAGATCGCCCTCTTCGACACCCTGGTCGATAAAAGCAGCAAGCCGGAACTGCTCGGCGTGCTCGCCCATGAGATTGGCCATTTCCGCTGCGGCCACATCAAACAGCGCCTCGCCGTCGGCATCCTCCAGACGGCGGTGATCTTCTATCTACTAGGACTCGCCACCGATCCGGACGGGAAATTCTCCCGCCTTCTCTTCGATGCCTTTGGGGTGAAGGAAATTTCACCGCACGTCGGCTTGGTATTGTTCAGCATCTTGCTAGAACCCGTCAGCAAAGCACTCGGTGTCCTCGCGAACGCTTGGTCGCGCCGCCACGAGTTCGAGGCAGATGCCTACGCAGCTAGTGTCACCGGCGACGGCGCGGCACTCGCCGAGGCTTTGAAAAAAATGTCTGCTGACCATCTATCCCACCCCTCCCCCGCGCCGTTACGGGTCTGGCTCGACTACTCCCATCCGCCGCTGGTGCAGCGCCTCGAAGCCTTGGCGAAATGCTGACGCCGCCGGGCTAAAAATCCCAAATTCCCGCCCACTGAGAAATTTCCGCGAGGGCAGGATATCGTTTCACCCCATAGACTTGGGGCCGATTTTCGCCATCTTCTGAGGTCTCTGGAACGGCACCCTTGTGCAATTCCAATAACCTGCATTCAGCCAGCCATAAAAACCCTAACACATTAAGCTTATCATGAAAACCACCGCTCAGGAACAACACCTTTCAGCACGGATCCACCGGCAAGAGGCCGGTCCAGACAAGGCCACCTGCCCAGCGCATCCGCTCTTTCCTGCGGATCAAGTGTTCCTATGGCTCCCCGGTCTGCCCGGTCCCGAGTTGCCTTTTTGCTCATGCAATGCAGCACCTAACCTCACCCTCGAAGACACGACCTCACCCAACGACGCTTTACATGACAGCGAGGGAAATCTCTATGCACCGCCCTTTCCCGTCAGCCGCCACACGTTTGTTTCATGGCACACTCATGTCACTCCGCCTGTCCCTTTCTATCCCGTGCCAATCAAGCGCTTTCTCTCGATTGCTGAAATGGAAACTCTAGCCCGCAAAATCTTAGACGTCTCCGGCGAGATTCTCTCAGGCAACGCCCATTTACTCAGCATTCTTCGCAACGAGTATAAGTCCTATATCCTCTATTTTCTCGCTCACATGGGCGTCCTTGAAGGTGCCACTTCGCACCCGAGATAGAGAGGATCTATCAGTCCCATTGCGACGCGTAATTTGCAATCCGGCGTAATGCACGAAACAACATTCGCGCGCTTGCGGCGGAGTGAATTGATGGATCGGGGTTCCCAATCGGTCGCTAGTTCCAAGCATTGGAGGGAATCCATAGTGCGCTGGCACGGGCCTTGCGAAACGAGTCGGCGAAACCATGAAAACTAACCACCATCGTTCGCCGCTCCATAATGACCTCACGGGCCACTTGCCGGGCAAAGCAGGCTGGCTACTGCTTTGGCTAATCGGGATTCCAGTTCCACTATTAGTTATCTTCTTTCTCCTACGGGGTTGCACATGATTGGACCCTCAAAGGACGAATAAGCCACTGCCGTGTACCACAACTTATACTGACAATATGCAACAGCCAGTTGCAGCTTGCACAATCCACGGCTGGACACCGATCAACGATGAACTCCTCAACGGTCTGCTTGATAGCAAGTTACAGCCATCCCTCCGAACCGGCACAAGAACTGCGAGAGATATAGAACTGCTTATGGCAGACCAACCCACAAACTACCATGAAACCTATTCAAAGAACACTCGTCTTATCGCTATTCCCCATCCTAACCGCGATTTCCACCGCCGCTGATAGCGCGGCGGAAACCATAACTCCAGTCAACACTTCCACCGACTCTGAAGCCAAGACTTCCAACTCTTGGCGCGCGTCGTCTATCATCGGCACTAACATCAAGACTGCGGGTGGCGAAACCGTGGGTGAGATCAAAGATTTATATATTGATCTTAAAACCCAAGAAGTCGTTTCTGTGATCGTCTCTTCCGGCGGCTTTCTCGGACTTGCAGATACGCTAAGTTCAGTGCCGTTGTCCACTCTGAGATATGATAACCAAGCAAAGGTGTTTAAGATTTCCTTGTCGAAAGCCCAGTTGGAAAAGCAGCCACAATTCAAGTCAGGAGCGTGGCCCAATCTCCGAAGCGAAGGCCATCGCAAAATAAGCGATTGCCCATATCAAGCTATAAGTTGCAGCCTGCCCGCCCGGGCAAGCTGCATGTTTGCATACAAATATCTACAGACGATCCTAGCTGCCGAAGGTTCTTTTAACCATCTCGCTCGACATAATGGCCGCGAAATCATCCATCGTTTTATCATCGGGGCGAATTCTTAAAGAGTCGCTGGTTGGCTTTAAGAGGCATGATTGCATGAAGCTGAGCGCGGCCCTCGCTTATTATTCCGCTTTCTCACTGGCTCCGCTGCTGCTGATCGCCGTGTCTATCGGTGGAGCAGTCTTCGGCGACGACGCAGTGCGCGGCGCATTGGATGGAGAACTCCGCCAAACGATGGGGTCAAGCTCTGCGGTACTGTTACAAGATATGGTCGCCAATGCCCGCAAGCCGGCGGACAACCTATTAATGTCACTATCTGGCATCGGCCTGTTATTGCTCGGTGCCGCTGGCTTGTTTGGCGAACTTCAGTCATCATTAAACACAATTTGGGAAGTGGGTCCGCCACCTGCTAGTGGCATCCGGGGATTTATTAAAAATCATCTACTGTCATTCTCAATGGTGCTGGTGACAGGGTTCATGTTGTTGGTTTCAATGATACTAACTGCCGTATTGCAAGCAGTCAGCGAGCGCTTTGGCGAGTTCGCGGGAATCCCTCTCGCGGCATGGGGTGTGGGCAGCGGAGTGATATCATTCGCAGTCACCACGCTGATGTTTGCGGCGATCTTTAAGATCCTTCCCAAGACCCCGATCCAATGGCGGGAAGTGTGGGTCGGGGCGTTGTTCACCGCCGCCTTGTTTATGGTGGGTAAGTCTGCAATCGGCTGGTATCTTGGACGGGCTGCCACCGCCTCCAGCTATGGCTCAGCCGGGGCTTTTGTGGTGATCCTGATGTGGCTCTATTACTCGAACATGATCCTACTTTTCGGCGCTGAGTTTGCGGTGGCCCACAGTCGCCAACTCAGTGAAGATGAATTGCTACAAAAAAGCCGGGACGCCTAAGGGCGACCCGGCTCGTGAGATTAGACAGCGGCTGGAATTAACCTTGGCGGGCGCCGTCTGGTAACGATTCGTTGAACCGTTGTTGGGTAAAGTCTGGCGTGCGACCGTAGGAATCGCTAACGCCAAGGAGCGTGGCTCTTTCCCCAGAAGCATAGATCATGAGATAGACCACATAGCGACCGTAGTAGGTCTTGTCTGCGCCCGGATAGAGTGGGGTGGTGGTGGAGGTTTTGCCGATGGCGGTGTTCCTCTGGCCGAGGCCGAATGCGACGACGCGCTGGCCCGCTTTCAAGCCGGACGGGGCGAGTTTGTTCAATAGCGAGGTTCCGGTGACCTCGGCGACATTGAGAGTGGTGGGAGCCACATTTCCGGAGCCATTCGCAATCGGCGATGAGGCCACGGCAGGTGGTGTTGGAGGTGTTCGAATTGATGACCGTAGTATCGTGATCGTAAACCCAATCAAGGCCGGACCGGGTGAGTGAGCGGGCGCATTCGGCACCGGTTTGGTTCGTATCATGGATGGAGGCGAGTGCTTCCACCGTGAGATTTCCTGAGGCGATAACGAAGGTGGTTTTACCCGGTGGGAGATCTGGGATTTTCGGGGCGATATAAGGCTTGCCGAGCTTAGCGAGAAGTCGCTGCTTACTATCAGTGTAGAGGTTGCTCCATGTCATCATGAGGCTGCGGGTTTTGCCATCGGAGCCGACGAAGGAAGCGAAGCCCCAGAGCAGCGAGAAATCGGCAGATGACCAGAGGGCGACGGGTTGCTCATCGTTGTTAGGCCAATAGGTGATGAGCGTGCGAGCAAACGAATCTGGTAAGTGATAGACGGTGGCTCCGATGCGGATCAGCTCGTTTCTAGGATGCTTCGCGCGAAATGCCGCGATGCGGGCTTGGACGGCGGGATCAGTTTTGTCAGCAGGAGGCTCGGCCAGCGGCGGCGGCGGAAGATCGATGGGATTGATTTGCTGGACGATGATTTTTCGCCCGCCTTGCTCGTGAACCTCAGTGTCGAGGATGTCCCTAGCGGCGACGATGAACGCGGGCTTCGCAGGCTCAGGTGGCGGCCTGGACATGCGCACCGCCCCCCGGCCTTTGGATCGGTTTGGCGGCATCGTTGCGGTCGATGCCGACTCTTTGTGTTTTCAGGTTATTCAGACCTCATCCGCCGGGGCGAACAGCCGAGGGAGGCGCAATCTCCAACAGAGTGGCAAGGATGAATTTCGACAATTTCTAATACAGAATCTCTGCATTCATTACCTCTTTCTTACGAGGTTGGTTCGTCCGATTGACCGGGACGCGAATCCAATTCCGCTGCGCTTACCAGTGCGATCAGTTTTCCCTCAAGAAGGCGTGCCTGATTCTTTCGGACTGTGGAAAGTTGTTCCCTCTTAGCCTCTGGCCTCCATCTCGAAGCCGTCCTCGCGATGGCGATGCCTGCCCATCACTTCAGCCCGCCGACACTGCCGGGGAATCTCGCTTGCCCCCTCGCCGACTCGTCGCTAGCTTCCGCGTCCAATGTTCGAGCGGATTGCAAAAACCCTGCGCACCCCTGCTGCCGGAATAGTGGGAGCGGTCTTCCTGTTAGCTGCGCCTCAGGCCGCCGCGCAAGCGGGCCCCACGCCCATCGCGCCCGCGCGGTTTGACCCCTCTGATGTCTATTTCCAAGGCTATCTCGCGAGCCGTGCCGCAGAGCAACTTGAAGCCAACGGCGACTTCGTGGGAGCTGCGGAAAAATTAAAGCGTGCCCGCGATCTCTTCGATACCGTCCACCGCTACTACCCCACCTGGAAGCCGGAAATGGTCACCGGGCGCAGTGCGCAAAACTCGGAAGCGGAAGTCCGGCTTTTTCCGAAAGCCGAGGAACAGCGCAAAAAAAACCGCAACGCCGTGGCCGAGCTTGAAGGCGGCGTGAAGAGTTCCGGCACTTTGGTCAATCCCGCGGAGGGCGTGTTGCCGCCTGCCCCCAGCATCCTTGAGGTGAATCCTAACGAAACCCGCCGCCTAGCCGAGGCCGAGGCGGAAGTGAAACGGCTCCGCGATCTGGCGAAGACTCACAGCGCGGCTGATGCGGAAGCGTCCCGCGATGCTTCCCGCGTCCGCGACTTGGCCCGCCAGCGCGATGCCGCCGAGGCCCAGCTCCGCGCTGCGGAGAACAACGTGCAATCACTCCGCGCACGACTCGCCGCGAGTCCGGTGGAGAACGAAATGAAGGCGCTCAATCAACGCATCGCCGGACTCGAACAGGAGCGCGAGGCGATGGCGATGGCACTCACCCAGAGCCGCAGCTCGCACACGGAGGCGCTTTCAAAAATAGCCATCTTGCAAGCCGATCTAACGGTGATGCAGCAAAAATACTCGGATCTCAGCCGCGACATCAAAGCCGAGCGCAACGTCGCTAATGACGTCGTCGCTGGTCAGCGCACCCAGCTCCAGGCGTTAGAAAAAGAACTCGCCCACAAGAACACCGAGCTCGGCAAGGCCAACGAGCGGATCAGCGGACTCATCAACCAGCTTCAGGAAAGCAAAGACGCCTCCGCCCAGCTCCGCACCGAGCGCGATTCGCTGCTCCAAGAGCGCGACCAAATGAAAAATCTGCTCGCGCTCAACGAAGACGGCCGCATCCAAGATCTGATCCAGCAAAACATGGGCCTCTCCAAGAACCTCCGCGAGGCTAACGAAAAAGTGGAGCGCCTGAATCTCGACAACAACAGCGCCAAGGACGACATAACCGACGCCCTGCGCGACCTCGCCATTGCGAAATCACAGATCAACAAACTCCATCAGGACAAGCGCGAGCAAGACAAGCGCCTTGAGGAGTTAGAAACCCATCTCAAGGGCGAGGAAAGCTCACTTGCCAGCGGAAAAACCAGCGCAAATCAAGAAGAGGTCAGTGTTTTACGCGACATCATTCAACGCCATCTCCGAGTCCAAGAACGCCGCCGCCAGGCGCGTGATTTGCTGGTCGAGGCGGTCAAGGACATGGGTTCCAAGGATGAGCGCATCGCCCAAGCGATCAAACTTTTCGACGGTCAGGAAATCGAACTTACCCCCGACGAGCAGCGCCTCGTGGCCGACAAAAACGTCGATGGCGAATTCATTTCTCCCTACGCTCAGGACCGCGCGACGGTGCGTGGCAACATCAACGAGCTGAACCGCGATATTACGGTTTACGAGCGCACTGCCGAGAAATCCTTCGCCGCCGGCCGCTACCTGCCCACCCGCGAGCTGTTCCAAATGATCGTCGAGCAACACCCCGGCCACATCCCGGCGTTGTGCAAACTTGGCGTCGTCGATCTCAAGCTCAACGACCCGACCGCCGCCGTCGATTCGTTCCGCCGCGCCGTCGAGCTGGACGTGAATAACCCCTACGCCCAGCGGATGTTAGGTTACTCGTTCTATCTGCTAGGCGACATGCCAGCCGCCGAACTAAACGTCAAACAAGCCGCCACCCTCGCGCCGGACGATGCCAACAACCACTTCTTGTTAGGCGCCATCAGCGAACGTCTCGGGCGGATGAAAGAGGCGCAATCTGAATACAAAGCTGCCATCGCCGCCGATCCGCTGCCCAGCGAACCCTACTATCGGTTGGCCGTCCTAGCCTCCCGCGCCAAGCGTTTCGAAGAAGCCAGAGCCTACTACGCCCAGGCACTCGAACGCGGGGTGATTCCGGATTCCAAACTCGAACATCTTCTTGCCCAACAGTGAAAACCCTTCGCCTCATCGCGCTGCTGCCGTTGCTGCTAGTTTCCTGCGCCTCGGATAAGGGCAAGAAAACTACGGAAGCCCCGGTCCGTAAAACTTTGGACGAGCGGATGACTGAAAAGAACGGCTACAAGCAGGACAGCAGTGGCAATTGGGTTCCCCAGAACGACCGCCGCAGCTCCTTCGAGAGCAAGGGCGAATCGAACTACGCCAAGAAGAATTACCAAAAACAGGAGTATAAAACCGGCGACTACGCGAAAAAATCCTGGTGGGGAAACAAGGACTACGGCTCCAAGAAATACCCCGGTAACACCGACGCCAGCCGCTTCCAAACCCGCTCAAAACTGCAAGGCAAAGGTGCCCCGGAAGCAGGCACCCAGGCCCAGCTCCATGCCCCTTATCAAACCGGCGACTACGCCACCGGTGCCGCCCGCGAGGCTGACACCGCGCCGATCAGAAAGGGATCTAACGACCAGATAGAAAACCGCCGCCAGACCTTTCAGCCGCCCGAGATCATCGACTGGCGGGAACAACGCTCCCTCTCCATGGACCAATCTAAGGGGATTCTGGGGCGCTGACTGCCACCTCGTTGCCCACCGCGACCAGCGACTCTAGCAGAAGCTTTTTCAACGTTTCCCACCGCCACGGTCGCCCTTCCAAGAAGAACGTTTGCGAGACCGAGAGCTTTACCTGCGCGTATTGGCTGGCCGGGAATTTGGCAGTTAGAGCGGCTCCCAGCGGACTCGGCTCGGCTCCCCTCACCTGCCGGACATCCACGTCCGCCGTCACTAACCGCGAGCGCCAAGCACTGGCAAATTTCTCCGCCAGCTCGGCACCCGGCGGCGTCTCTAACATCACCAGCCCATCCGTCGCCGGATCGGAGTGGATCATCACATGCAGCAGCGCATCATGACGCCGCAGATCTTCGGCGATCCGCTGGTTGAGCATCGTCCGGTACGGTCGTTCGTGACGATCCACCACTTTCACCCGCGTGGCCTCTGGCAGTTTCAGGGAAAACCGGCTCCACCGCGCATCGCCGTCCTGTTGGAAGTCGATCAACAGCCGCGTCACGTCGCCGTGGACTAACGGTGTGCGGAATTTCATCGCAAAACCCTGCGCCAGATTCAACGCCCCCGGCTCCCAGCCCTCCGCCGATCCAACGATGTCCTCGGAACCCCGGAAAATTTCCCGATAAGCCTCCGGCACCGCGCAAGTCGCATGATCACAACTGAAAAGAAAGGCCGTCATCGGGTTGAAACTTCACAAAGCGGAAGAGTCTTTGCAAGATTTCCCACCAGCGCAATCCCAAGTGGAAGCTGTGTGGCGCAAACCTTTATACGGGCCTCACCACGGTGACCACCGGCACAGTCGCGATGGCCAGCGGTTCTGGAGGTTGGTGCGCTCCTGCTGCTGCGTCGCCGCCGCCGCGATTCGTGATGGTTGAAATCGCCGGATTTTCTCAGGAGACGGGCAAAGCCTAACCAAAGCGAGCATCGCGCATTAAGCATTGGAATGGGATGGATCTGAGGATCTCCCGAGAAACGCGTTGCGAGGTCTTTCCCATTCAGCTAGCATCCGAGGTGACCAGTAACCTGTCGTGACCTATGAAAATTGACCCCGAACACCCGTCGCCGCTTGCGGCAAAAATCTTGGAAGCAGAAGCGAAATTGGAAGACCTCGAACAGGAGATCGCCGAGATCGGGCTACCCGCCGGCCAGGAACTCCGCAGGCGGCTTGAGGTTTTAAAAATCGAAGAGAAGGCCCTCAAACGGAATTTCGAAGAATCCCAACTCCGCAGCGAACCCGATTCCGCAAGGATGGAAAGAATCGAGGCGCTGCTCCGCCACATTGAGCGCGAGGAGGACTCCGTCGAGCACGATGCGGATTTCCTGCATCAAGCCGCGCCATCATCCATGACCGTCGCCGTGCAGACCAGTGTCCACCTCGTGGATCTCGTCGGGCGCGGGGTCAAACGCGTGCTTGGCGATCACCATCCGCTTGGAGAATCGGTTTTCGTCAATCATTCCCACGACAGCCTCACCAAAGATTACGGCCTAACCGACAAGAACCCCTCGCCGCCATCGCCCTAACGGCTACTTCGCATCCAGAGTTTTGCGGGACAACACAGGCTGCTGATGACACGTTTTTAACAAACAGGAAAACAGTTGGAAAATGGCTCCGGCGCTAGGGATCGAACCTAGGACCTAGTGATTAACAGTCA
>JAYTEI010000361.1:0-5857 GCA_043735445.1 Akkermansiaceae bacterium
GCGTTCATCCGCTTCAGCTCAGGGACGACGGGTCGCAGCAAGGGGGTGGTGCTGAGTCATGCGAAACTGCGCGAGCGGATCGTGGCAGCAAATGCGGCGCTGGAGATCGGCCCCGGCGACCGGGTGTTGTGGATGTTGCCGATGGCCCATCACTTCGCAGTTTCGATTGTGCTCTATCTGTATCACGGGGCTTGCACGGTGTTAGGAACCTCGCATCTAGCGGAACACGTTTTGGAAATGGCGCGGGCGACGCGGGCGACGGTGATTTACGGTGCGCCGTTTCACCATGCGCTGTTAGCGGTCGATCCCGGCGGCTATGCGTGGCCGGATTTACGTCTGGCGGTGACCACGGCGGCTCCGTTACCCGAGGAAGTGGCGCGTGGATTTCGCAAACGTTTCGGCAAGCCGCTGGTCCAAGGGTTAGGGATTATCGAGATCGGCCTGCCTTTACTCAACACCGGAGGAGCTGCGGATTCGCCGACTGCGGTGGGTCGGCCGTTGCCCGCCTTCGATGTGGAATTGCGCGATGAGGAAGGACTGCCAGTGGCGATCGGGCGGGTGGGCGAACTGTGGATCAAGGGGCCTGGCATGTTCGACGCCTATCTGTCGCCATGGCAGACGGTGGCTGAAATTTGCGTGGCTGGCTGGTTCGCGACGGGCGATCTAGCCGTGACCGACGCGGCCGGCCGGGTCTATCTGCGGGGCCGCAAGAAGAGCGTGCTGAACGTGGGTGGGATGAAGGTTTTTCCCGAAGAAGTGGAGGCTATCGTCGAGCAACATCCCGCCGTCCGCCGTTGCCGCGTGACGGGATTTTCACATGCAGTCCTCGGCACGGTGCCGATCGCCGAGGTGATTCTCCATGATGGCGAATCCATGCGGCCACGCGAGTTGATCGGCTGGTGCCGCAAGTCACTCTCGACCTACAAAGTCCCGGTGCGGGTGCGCGTGGTGGACCAGCTTCCTCTAACGGCGAGCGGAAAAATCCGGCGGGTTTGAATTTCCAGCACCCCGCAGCTCGCAGCTATTTTTTCAAAATCTCGGTTGAATAATGCGGCGAGCGACACGTCAGTGGCTGCGTGAATACAAACTATAAACTGTTACGTCTGGGTTCGGTGATCGCGCTAGCCGCGATCATGGGTGTTAGTTCAAGTTGCATGACCACCTACGATGCGCAGGGACGCCCTGTCCAATCGGTGGACCCCGGCCTTGCGGTCGCGGGTGTCGCCGCAGCGGGATTGGTCGGTTACGCGGCTGGAAACAACCACCGCAACCGTCACTATTACAATGACGGCTATTATGGCGGCGGCGGCTACTATCGCAGAGGCGGCTACTATCGCTATTGATCCGTGGGTGGCTGGCATGGACATTTTAGAAATGTCGGGTCAGGTTAGCAGCCAGCTTCCTGACCCACCATGCCAGCCACCGCGAGCCGTCTATCTGTTTTCACTGAATCCGTCATCCGCGGCACGACCCGGCTGGCGAATCAATATGGCGCGATCAATCTCGCGCAGGGATTCCCGGACTTCGACCCACCGGAAGAGTTGTTAGTCGCACTCGAGCGAGCCACCCGTGGGCCGCATCATCAATACGCGGTGACGTGGGGTGCTCCTCGGTTCCGCGAGGCGCTGGCTAGGAAAATCCAGCGTTTCAGCGGGCTTGCGATTGACCCGGATGAAAATCTCGTCGTCACCTGCGGCAGCACTGAGGCGATGATGGTGGCGATGATGACCGCCTGCAATCCGGGCGATAAAGTGATCATCTTTTCGCCCTTCTATGAAAACTACGCGGCGGACGCGATCCTCTCGGGAGCCGAGCCGATCTATGTGCCGCTGAGGCCGCCGGGCTTCGGCTTCGATCCCGCTGAACTCGCGCGGGCCTTCGCCAAAAAGCCCAAGGCGATCGTGGTTTGCAATCCGTCGAATCCGACCGGCAAAGTATTCACGCGCGATGAGCTGATGGAAATCCTGCGGTTGGCTGAGCAACATGATGCGTTCGTGATCACCGACGAACCTTATGAACATATCGTTTACGCGCCGCACGAGCATGTCTATTTCGCCGCGCTGCCGGGAGCCTTCGAGCGGACTATTACCTGCAATTCACTTTCTAAAACCTACTCGATCACCGGCTGGCGGTTAGGGTATGTGCAAGCCGCACCGCAAGTCATCGCACAGGCGCGGAAAGTGCATGACTTCCTAACGGTAGGCGCAGCCGCCCCGCTGCAAGAAGCGGCAATCGCCGGGCTAGAGCTGCCTGATAGTTATTACTCAGGGCTGCGCGATCTCTACACCGAGAAGCGCGATCTATTCCTCGGCCTGTTGCGCAAGACCGGCCTGCCCTTCACCGAACCGCAGGGCGCTTACTATGTCATGTTAGATATTTCCTCGCTCGGCTTCGCCACGGATACTGAAGCATCCGAGTGGCTGATCCGCGACATCGGCGTGGCGGGGGTGGCGGGTTCCAGCTTTTTCCGGGAACCGGTGAACCATCTGATCCGGTTCCACTTCGCGAAGAACGCCGCCACCCTGCAAGCCGCCGGTGAGAGATTGCTCAGGCTGTGTTAGAGGTGCGAGTTTTCACTCGGCTGCTTTGGGAAATTCTCAATGAGCGAATGACAATTTCCCGCAAGGGTGCATTGTGGCCAAGAAATCGCGGGCAACTCAATGCCCATGATTCTTACTCAACCTATCCGAACTATGAAACAATTATTGTTAGCATCATTATGTCTGCTCCCACTTGTCTCATCCGTCGTCTCTTGCCGCGAAAAAGGCCCTGCGGAACGGGCCGGTGAGAACCTCGACAAAGCCGTGGAGAAC
This sequence comes from Akkermansiaceae bacterium, assembly GCA_043735445.1. GTDB lineage: Bacteria > Verrucomicrobiota > Verrucomicrobiia > Verrucomicrobiales > Akkermansiaceae > Luteolibacter. The sequence goes on from JAYTEI010000361.1 coordinate 2,814, forward strand.
GTGAAAGACGCCGTCGATCCGAAAGGCCCAGTCGAAAAGGCCGGCGAAAAAGTGGACAAGGCATTGGGCCACTGAGTTGTGAGTGCCGCCGGCTTCAGGGAAGCCCAACTTGATCCGGCAGCGCGTTTCCCTAACGCATCCGTTTCACCTGGATGTTCTTAAATTCGATTTTCATCGGCGGGCCGACGTGGACCTGCACTCCCAGCAAGCCGCTCAGTCGGCGTTTTTCAGCATCGTCATCGCGAACTTCAGACATCAAGACGCCGTTCGTGAAGTGCTGTAATAAGTTTCCACGAGCGATTATGTGAACTTGGTTCCAATCATTCTTCAGAACCTTGCTCTGCAACTCCGCACGGTCGCCAAGTGCGCGGACCACTTCCGGTTTTCCACCCGCAGTAAGCACCACACTTTGGCCGCGATAGGCTAGAAAGGTCCGTCCGCGTTCCTCGTAGTTTTGGCCGCTCCACTGGTCTTTGCCGTCGATGTCGTCCTGATAACCTTCCATCGCCCATCTTACGCCGGGGACATCGATGCTGCGGTAGTTGATGCCGCTGTTACCCTCGGCAGAAACCCGGTATTCGAGCTTCAACTCGAAGTCCGCCAACTCGCCGCCGCGCCAGACGATGAAGGAATTCCGTTTGAGCAAAGTGTCCGGTCGGACCTCGCCGACGAGAGTGCCGTTCTCTGCTTTCCAGTATAGCGGATCACCGTCCCAGCCCTTCAAAGTGCCATCGAAAATTGAGACAAATCCCGCGTCGGAATTTGACTTGTCTGCTGCCGAAGTGAACCCTGATAGAAGTAATAAAATCCCGCTGATCGCGCCTATATTTCTCATGGCGGAAGAGTATGCAATCGTGCCGGACGCGCGAGCTTGTTTTCGAAACTCGTCTCAAATGAAAGTTCCCGCCCGGTCATTTCCGTAGCTTTTTACCATGAAATATTTATTCGCCATCGTCCTCTTTGCTACCCCGGCACAGATCGCCCAAGCCGCGCCTCCGCTCCGCGTCTTCATCCGCGGCGGAGTGAAAACCCACGGCCCTAACGCCCACGAGCACGAGCGATTTCTCAACGACTGGACCAAGCTCCTAACCGACCGCGGGCTGAAGGCAGACGGTGCCAAGGACTGGCCGAACGCCTTGCAACTCGCCAACACCGACGTGCTTGTGATGTATGCCCAAGACAGCGGCACCGCCACGCCGGAGCAGAAGGAAAATCTCGCGAGATTCACCCACCGTGGCGGTGGCATCGTAGTCATCCACACCGCCGCTGTTAGCAATGATCCCGCTTGGTGGAAATCCGTCATCGGCGGCGCATGGGTCCAAGGTAAAACCAAGTGGCGCGAAGGGCCGATGGAACTCCACTTCTCTCATACTAACAAACCCAGTGAACGCCATCCAATCACGCTCGGTGCTATAGATTTCAAGATGGATGAAGTCCAATGCCTGCCAGGATTGGCAGGATTCTAACACCAATGGTGTTGCGTCCTCCAGCCCGGGGTCGGCGTGAGGAACGAGCGCCTACCCCGGGATGATTGGTTGAATAATCTGAACCACAAAGTGGTTCCGGCCTTCGTGTCAGAGTGGGTAGTTCCCAATCCACTCCATCGTCTTGCGAGCTAACAAATCAAAGGCTTTTACACACAGTTCCAGATGCTCCTCCCGGGTGTCCTCGATCTTGTTATGGCTAATGCCGTGCAGGCTTTGCACAAACATCATCACCGTCGGAATGCCTGCCAGTGAGACTTCCGCTGCGTCGTGCAAGGGACCCGATGGCAGCCGGTGCGAGACCCCGCAAGTTTCTACAATTGCCGCGTCGCAAAATTCTATCAGCGTCGCGTCAAACGGCACCGGCTCGATCTGCCAGATCCGCTCCCACGCCACGGTCACATTTCCATCCGCCGCGAATCGTTCGCTTGCCGACTTCGCCTCCGCCAGCATCTGCGCCAACGACTCTGCGGCGAGATGGCGCTGGTCGAGCGTGATCCGGCAGTCCTCGACCACGCTCGTCACGATCCCAGGCCGGGTCACGCAAGAGCCGATAGTACAAACGCCGCCGTGCCGCGCCGCTATTTCATAAATCTCCGGTGCCATCCTCGCCGCTGCTAGAAATGCGTCCTTACGGCGGTTCATCGGGGTGCTGCCCGAGTGCGCCGCTTGGCCGTGGAAATGGATCGCATGGCGCTCCACCCCGCAGGTGCCGAGCACCACCCCTAACGGAAAACCCATATCTAGCAGCACCGGACCTTGCTCAATGTGTAGCTCAAGATAGGCCGCCGCATTGGCAGCCTCTGCGCCCGCGTCTTTTACTTTTTCAAATTGGATTCCATGTTCCGCGATCGCATCAGGCAGCGCGATCCCGTCCTTGTCCTTCAACACCCGCGCTTCATCCAGATCCAGATTTCCGGAAAACGCCGATGAGCCGAACAAACTCTTGCCGAAGCGTGCGCCCTCCTCGTCCGCCCAATCCACCAGTCTAACAGTCACTGGTGGCTTGCCATTATACTCCTTACAAATTCGCCGCATCACTTCCACTCCCGCCATCACATTCAAGCAGCCGTCCAGCCAACCACCGTTAGGCACCGAGTCGATGTGGCCGCCCATCAGCAACGCTTTTTCCGAATCCCCCTTTAGCGTGTACCAAGAATTTCCCGCCGCATCCATGTGCGCCTCCACCGGCAGATCCGCCATTTTGCCTTTCAGCCATTCCCGCGCCTTCACCCATGTCGGCGTAAATGCCACCCGCTGCGCACCGTCATCATCCCCCGTGAGTGACCGCAGTTCTTTCAGCTCCGCCACCGTCCGCTTCGGGTCGAGAAACTCGGTTAGGTTGTTCACGTTTCGAGTCTCGTCATTTGTAGATCCCGCGCAAGTTTCGATCACGATAGGGGGGAGTGGCGTACAACAACGCGAGATTTCGGTCGCTTACTTTCTATCCGTAAATATCTCCACGGGGACCGATGTGCGTCACCCGAATGAAGCAAGTCGCATCGGCCTCTCCCGCCAGCTCGAAAATGACCCGGTAGGAGCCGATCCGCATCCTTGCGG
>JAYTEI010000362.1:0-5848 GCA_043735445.1 Akkermansiaceae bacterium
CGCAGTCCGTTAAGAAATCCCGGCGATCCTTGCCAAAATTTCCTCCACCGCAGCCAGTCGCCCGATGCCTTCGTAGCCGCACGCCAGCTCCCCTTCCGCCGGTCCGACGAAATGGCAGCCATCCGCTGTTAGCAATGCGACATTCCTCTGCGTCGCCGGATGCAGCCACATCTTCCCATTCATCGCCGGAGCGATGAGCACCGGAGTCGTGCGCGGCAATGCGAGATAGATCGAAGTGAGTGGATCTGCCGAAAGCCCGTTCGCAAATTGGCCGATGACATTGGCACTGGCCGGGGCGACGACCAACAAATCAGCACCGTCCGCAAGCCCGATGTGGCCGGGTTTCCAGGAGTTTTTCTCATCCTCTAACGAAACAAGCACCGGCTGGCGGGTGAGCGTTTGCAAGGTAAGCGGCGTAATAAATTCCGTGGCCGCGCGAGTCATTACCACATGCACCTCGTGGCCAAGCTTAACCAATTGCGACGCGAGATCCGCCGCCTTGTAGGCGGCGATGGAGCCAGAAATTCCGAGGATGATGTTCATATATTACCTATATCTATCTCAGCATCGAGACCGCCTTCTCGGTGGCTTCGGCGAGCGCTTGGACATCGCGCTCTGAGTTATACATGGCGAAGGACGCTCGCACCGTTCCCGTGATCCCGAAGCGCGCCATCAGCGGCTGGCAGCAATGGTGGCCGGTTCTAACGGCGACGCCCATTTGATCCATCAACGTGCCGAGATCGTAGTGATGAACGCCCTCCACGGTGAAGGAAAGCGCCCCCGCGCGCTCGGGTGGGCCGTAGAAACGGATGCCGGGAATTGATGAAAGCGCCTCGGCGGCGGAGCGGATGATCGCTCGCTCGTGCTCTTGGATCGCGCTCAGTCCGGTGCCATTGATAAACTCCATCGCGGCAGCTAGGGCGATAGCACCTTCTATGTTAGGCGTGCCGGCTTCATATTTAAACGGCAGCCCGTTGTAGGTGGTTTTTTCAAAAGTAACCTCTTTGATCATCTCGCCACCGCCGCGCCACGGTGGCAGGGAGTTCAAAACCTCCGCGCGGCCCCACAACACGCCGATGCCAGTCGGCGCGTAAATTTTGTGGCCGGAAAACGCGAGAAAGTCGATGTCCAGCGCTTGCACGTCGATCCTCAAATGGGCGACGGCCTGCGCCGCGTCGATCAAGACAAGCGCCCCGGCAGCCTTCGCGGCTTTGGTCATTTCCGCGACCGGATTGACGGTTCCGAATGAGTTAGAGATCCAAGTGAGCGCGAGGATTCTCGTGCGCTCGCTGAGTTGGGAGAGGAACACATCTTGGTCCAGCGTGCCGTCCTCGTGGCAGGGAATCACCTTGAGAATCGCGCCGGTCCGCTCGCAGAGCATCTGCCAGGGGACGATGTTAGAATGGTGTTCGAGTGTTGAGATCAGCACCTCGTCGCCCGCCTTGATCCTGCCTGATAGACTGAGAATATTGGCGACTAGGTTGATGCCATCGGTGGTGCCGGAAGTGAAAATCACCTCGTCGGAGCTGGTCGCATTGAGGTAAGAGGCGACTGTTTGGCGGGCATTTTCAAACGCCTCGGTGGCGAGCCGCGCCAGGTGATGGGTGCCGCGGTGGATGTTGGAATTGACCGCCTCGTAGTAGTGCCGGGACGCCAGCAAGACCGCCATCGGCTTCTGGGTGGTGGCCGCATTATCGAGATAAACCAAGGGCCGGCCATGGATCATGTGATCCAGGATCGGGAATTCGGCGATCAGCGCGTCGTGTTGGAACATGGGAAAATCTGCAGGTAAGCCGGAGCCGCCGGAACGTGATGCATCGCCGCCGATGCCGCAACGCCTGATTTCCCAAGGCCAGACATCTGCCCTTGCGGTGGCGGGGATGCGAGGCTTGAATCCCGCCCCCACAAGCATGTATCTGCTGAAAAAAGCCATCCAGCTCCGCGAGAATTCTCATCCGGACCACGAAAAGCCGTTTCTCGAGCACCTGGAGGATTTACGCACGATGATCACGCGGCTCGTGATCACGTTGGTGATTTCGACGATCCTCTGCTTTGCCTTCAACTCGAAGTTCATGGCGTTTTTCCGCCAACCGGTGGACCAAGTGCTGGTCGCCCAAATCGAGAAAACCCTCCCCGCCGACGCTCCTCGACCGATCACCGTGGAGACCTGGGGCAAGGCCCGCAAGGTCGAGCACGCGGCGATGAATCTCACGCCGGAGCAACGCGAAATTTTCTATCAAACACTGGCCGATGCCTCACTAGTCTTCCACGCGAAGACGGTTAGCATTTACCGGGCGACCGTGATTTTTCCGGAGGCAAAACGCGAGGCTTTCGTTAACTCACTCGCCGAAGACGACCTGACAAAACTTCAAGTCAAGGCAATGCTTGTTACCAAGCCAAACGCCGACAGCGACATCAATGGTAACCTGAAAATGATGTCCGCACTTAAGCCGACTGAGGGCTTCTCACTGTCGATGAAGCTATCATTTGTAGCAGGCATCGTAGTTTCATTTCCACTGCTCTTGTTATTCATCCTACAATTCATCCTACCCGGACTCCACCGCCATGAGAAGCGCGTGCTGTGGCCGGCGATGGCGGTAGGCTTCGGCCTATTTCTAACCGGCTCGGCATTCGCTTACTATTTGGTGCTGCCGCGCGCCCTATTATTCTTCGCCGAGTGGAGCAGCGACATGGGCATCTCCAATGACTGGCGGATCGGTGAGTATATCTCCTTCGCTACTCAGTTTACATTATTGTTCGGCGCATCCTTCGAGCTGCCAGTGGTGGTGATGGTGTTTGTGAAACTCGGAATGCTTAGTTATGAAACCATGTCGCGCACCCGCTCTTATGCGATCGTTGCCATCTTCGTGGCCGCCGCGGTACTAACGCCGACGCCCGACATGATGACGATGACTCTGATGGCCGCACCGATGATCATCCTCTATGAAATCTGCATCTGGCTGGCCTATTTCGACCGCAAGAAGAACCGCATCAAGGAAGAGCAAGAAACCCGCGAAAGCATGGAACGCCAGCTCGCCCGCGAAGAAAAAATGCGCGCCGCAGAAGCCGCCGAGGACCTGCCCCGCGCCGATGACTGGCATGACAACCACCCAGACGATGCCGGCGACGACGGCTGGCACGACGAGTATCCGCAAAATGATCCGCACGCCAGCGACGTGCTACCGGAACCTGATGGCGAACCGCCTCACCCGATTCCCGAAGACGGGGAACGCCGACGGCTCGATCCGTGACGCGCTGCCCACTAACATTTTCACTGACTATAGATGAATCAGCCCAAGGCCGTTAGAGACGAAAGTGCCCGCTCCCCATTCGCGGGTTGCGCCATCCTCATCGCCGCCCTCGCGGTGATGGTTTTCCTGATTGGATTCTCGGTGCTTACCTTGTTCCGGCAGTTTAATGAAATTGCGAAATTCACTGCGGAAAAGCCGCTCCCCATCGAAGTATCATCGCTCGAAAACAAAGAACAAGAACTCAACAATCTGGCAGAACGCATCGAAGTTTTCCGCCAACAACTTGCTGGCGATGGAGAAACTTCACTGGCTCTATCAGCCGACGACATCAACCTAGCAATCGCCACTTACGATTCATTCAAAGAACTCCGCGGGACTTTCCGGGTTGTTCGTATAGAAGGCAAAACCCTGCACATTGCGATCTCATTTCCACTCAATGGCAAGCCGCGCTTAGCTCGCAAAGAAGAACCCGGCTGGATCGCTTCCGACTCTCGCTATCTAAACGGCACACTGGTCGCCCGCCCGCATTTACTCAAACACGAGGTCGTCCTGAGGCTCGATGCCATCGAAGTCCCTGGTAAGCAAGTCGCACCTGAGTTCATCGATCAAATGTCGCCTTACCGGATCACCGAGCGCTATCTAGCAGACAAAGTCATCGGCCCGGCGATGGCCCAGTTCACCCGGGTGGAAGTCAGCGGCGGCAACGTCGTGCTGACTCGCAAGCCTAACGAAATCCCCGCTGATATGATCACCGATGCGCAGGTCGATTCCGGCAGTCGCAAGCTGTTCACCACACTGGGCATCGCCGCCGCACTGTTTCTCACCTTCGCGGGGATCATCGTATTGATCGGACTCCGCGCGAAAGCTCGCAAGCGATAGAATTTTTTCGAAACAAAGCGGCATCACTGCACCGTTCTAGGATGACCTTATGAAACTCCTGACCGCCCGCACCGCCATTCTTGGCCTCGCTCTAACGACTTGGCTGCCTGCCAAGGAAGCTGCGCCGCCCATTTCAGCCGAAGCTGCGGCCGAGGCGAAAGACCCCGTGCTCGAGGCGAAAGCCAAAGAGCAGGAAGCCCTCGCCACCGATAATAAACTCCAAGCCGAGCGCCTCGTCCAAGCGACCAATGCGATGCGTGCCGAAGTCACGCGCTTGAAGTTAGAGCGCGAGTTGATGACTGAGCAAGTCGCGCTGGAAACCACCAAACGCCAAATCGCACTCCAGCAAGATCTCGCGAAAATCGAAGCGGAGAAAGATAAGCTAGTGCAAGAAGGTGAACTCTCTAAAGCCCGCGCTGATAAGTTAACTAACGATTTGAAGTCGGCGCAGACCGAAGCGGCATTGGAAATCACCAAGCTGCAAGGTGACATCACTCGCATCGAGACTGCCGACAAGCGCTCGCAATTTGCCGATGCCAAACCCGTATTTCTCAAAAACCCACTGAAAGAAAACGGCATCCTCGTGGTGTCAGACCGCCGCATCCCGCTCAACGGACTGATCACAACTAACACCGCAGACTTCATCACCAGTCGCATTCAGTATTGGAATAACAAGGACCGCGAATTGCCTATCTTTATCGTCATCGACGCCAGTCCCGGCGGCTCGGTGATGGCCGGCTATCGGATTCTCAAAGCTATGGAATCCAGCGACGCACCGATCCATGTGGTGGTGAAATCCTTCGCCGCTTCGATGGCCGCCGCCATCACCACCCTCGCCAAGGAATCCTATGCGTATCCAAATGCCGTGATCCTTCATCACCAGATCAGTGCGCTCGTCATGGGCCAGCTCAATCTCACTCAACAGCGCGAATTCCATGATGAAAGCCAACGCTGGTGGGAACGCTTTGGTACTCCCATCGCTAGCAAAATGGGCATCACTCCCGACGAGTTTATCAGAAAAATGTATGCCCAATCCTCCAGCGGCGACTGGAGCGAATTCGGCGAACAAGCCAAAGACTTGAAGTGGGTGAACCACATCGTCAGCGGCATTGATGAAACTTCATTCACTAAAGATCCCGATTCGGTGGGGCCGACGAAAGCCGCCAAACAGGCCGCTCTAGCCGAAGAAGTCGATGCATCGGGTAAGCCCTTCGTCTGGCTCCCTCGCCTCAATCCGAAAGATGTCTATTTTCTCTATAACTCAGACGACTACTATAGAATGAGATAATGTTAGAAGACGATTTCACCTACGTCATTCGCAAGGCGTTCAAAGGCCTCGCCCTCGCACCGGGCGAGGCCGCCTTGCGTGCGGGACTGGCGGAAAAGGACGTGCTCGCCTTCTCGCGCGGAAAGTTTTCGGCGGAAGTCGCCCGCCGCCTCGCTCCGGTGCTTGGGTTAAATCCCGAGGCGCTTGCGAATCACGATCACTATCTGCCCCAGCCGCTTGCTATATCTAACATTCATCGCCTCGACCTGCCCTTCAACGGCGAGCGGGTAAACGCTTGGCTCGTCTGGACCGGCGACGCAGCGATCTTGTTCGACACCGGCTACGAGGCTGAAACCTGCACGACTGCTCTGGATGCCATGGGTGCGCCGCGACCGGATCACGTTTTCATCACCCACGGCCATCACGATCACATCGGCGGCATCCCGCCATT
>JAYTEI010000363.1:0-5828 GCA_043735445.1 Akkermansiaceae bacterium
CGGACGCGGGTGGCCGGAATCACCCGGATCAAAGCACCGTGCGTCTTCTGATAGGGAAGAGTCCGTGGCTCCAGTTGCAGCGTGTTGACGCTGTGAGTCACGGGCGAGGCATAGATGAATGCTGTCCGGTGAAACACCGCAAGCTTCGTTCCGAGCTTCGGCTGAGCCGTTTCATCGAAAACATTCACTTTTGTTTCTGATGTTGCTGTTGTTCCAAATGCCAAGCAGCAGCATCAGATAGAGTCGGCGGTTTCGGCTCTGGCCGGACTTGGACGCGCTCGGGCATTAAAACATATCTCTCGAAAAATTCTGCGCCGATGTGATTGAAGCGGCCTTGCAGGGCATCGAGATAATCATGCAATCCCGCCACGAATACATCTTCAGTTGAGCCGAAGTTTAGCTCCGCCATCAGTCGCCCAGCCTCGCGCTCTGCTTCGTTAGAAAACGCGCCACGCGGCGTCCCGGAAATCCGGTGCAGGCTGATGTCCACCTTGTCGATGCAGTAGCGGACTGAGCGCGGGAAGTCCCTGGAGAATATCAGGAAATCGACCACCGCCTGAGCGGTGATCTCGCGCTGTGCCGCGCGGAAAGCGCCCATCGCGCCGCAGGAACGGAGGATGGCGGTCCAGTGCAGAATCCCCGGTGAGGCTGCATCGATCCCGTCCGCTGCGGGCGGCAGGTAGCTCGAAACATCCAGAAAGCGGGTGGTTTTGTCCGCGCGTTCCAAGTGCCGCCCCAAGTCCATGAATTCCCACGCCTCATTGCGCGAGGTGGTGGACGCTGCGATTCCTAGAAAAGTAACAGCAGAGCGCCGGACATTTTCATAGTAGCGCGATGGATCAGATGCGATCAAACGCTTCGCCTCATCTGAGCGTGAAAATAGATAGAGCGCATTGAGTTCTTCCCATAACTCATCAGATAACTGATCGCGCACCGTGCGGGCGTTTTCCCGCGCTAGGGCGATGCATGAAGTGATGCTATTGGGGTTGCGCGGATCGTCAGTGAGGAATCGGATCACCTCCTCGCTGCCGGTGGTATCATATAGCTTGTCGAACTCTTCCTCGTCGCCAGTGCTGAGGATGATAGGCAGCCAAAAGCCGCGGAGGCGCTCGCTATCGAGCCGCTCAAAATCCAATAGAAGCTGCTGGTTGACGTCGATCAGCCGGGAAAGGTTATCGGCCCGCTCCACATAGCGGACCATCCAGTAAAGGGTATTGGCAACTCGGGATAACATGATGATTTAATGACGGAGCACCCAAGTATCTTTACTTCCTCCACCTTGGGAAGAATTAACCACTAGCGAATCCTTGGTGAGAGCTACCCGCGTCAGTCCGCCGGGGACGATTTTCACATCCTTGCCATAGATGACATAGGGCCGCAGATCGATGTGACGGCCTTCCATCGCCCCATCGCACCAAGTGGGCGAGCGCGAGAGCGCGATGACGGGCTGCGCAATGTAGTTCCGTGGGTCTGCAATGATGCGCTCGCGGAACGTGGCGATTTCATCCTTGCTGGCGGTGGGTCCCATCAACATGCCATAACCGCCGGACTCGTTAGCGGCCTTGACCACCAGCTCGGGAAGATTGGCGAGGATGAATTTCATATCAGCTTCCTCAGAGGCAAGATAAGTCGGCACGTTTGGTAATATAGGTTCCTGACCGAGATAATATTCAATCATCTTGGGGACAAAGTAATAGATCACCTTGTCGTCCGCCACGCCGGTGCCGACGGCATTTGCCAGTGACACATTGCCCTCGCGGTAGGCATTCATCAGGCCGGGGACACCGAGTACTGAGTCTTTCCGGAACACCACGGGATCAATAAAGTCATCGTCGATTCGCCGATAGATTACATCCACTCGCACCAGTCCACGGGTCGTCCGCATGTAAACAAACTTGTCCACCACCGTTAGGTCTTTGCCCTCGACGATGTCGATCCCCATTTCCCGCGCCAGATAACAATGCTCAAAATAGGCGCTGTTATGGCAACCCGGCGTGAGCAACACGCACACCGGATCGCAGTCGCGGCGCGGCGAGATATGATGAAGCATGTTAAGCAAATCCCGCGGATAAGAATCCACCGGACGCACACCCACTGCTTCGAAAATGCCGGGGAAAGCCCGCTTCAGCGCGTTACGGTTTTCCAATAGATATGATGCCCCCGACGGGCAACGGCCGTTGTCCTCCAGCACATAATAGATTCCGTCGCCGCCGCGGATCAGATCGCTGCCGCAAATATGGATATAGATATCTCCCGCCACGTCCACGCCGCGGAACTCTGGGCGATAGTGCTTCGCCTGCTCGATATAGAACCGCGGGATCACCTCGTCCTTGAGGATCTGCTGGTCGTGATAGATATCATGCAGAAACAAGTTGAGCGCCACGATCCGCTGAGTGAGGCCGGCCTCCAAGTGCTCCCATTCGCTAGCCGGCATCACCCGTGGGATCGGATCGAACGGGAAGATCCGCTCAGTGCCGCGGTCATCATGATAGACGTTGAAGGTAATGCCTTGGCGGAGGAAATAGAGTTCAGAGTTGGCCTTGCGGGCGAGGAAATCCCGCTGGTCCACCTTGCCGAATTTTTCGAGCAGCGGAGCGCAGTGGCCGCGCACGCTGCCGTCCTCGCAGAACATCTCGTCGTAAAACTTGCCGGGGTCGTAGCCCTTAAACATTTCCATGGGTGTTTTCTCGCAGATTAGCAGGCAGCGGGCCAACTTTTTTAGCCAGAGCGACCAAGTTGTCCCAGTCCATTTTCGAGATTCGGACTCGCGACAAGGTTCTACTTCACCCTTCCTGCCAGAGCCATTTCATCGCCACCTCGATGTCGGGATGGATGCTGTGATGGACCGGACAACCGTGGGCGGCACTCTCTAGCAGTTTGCGATCCGGGTGAGACGCGGGCAGCGGGATTTGCAGGTCGAGTTCGAGCCGTTTGACCCGGCGTGGCTGATCGTCGGACATGAATTTCCGGACGTTCACGGTCATGCCTTCCACGGCGAGACCTTTGCGTTTGGCGAGGATGCCGATGACGGTGGCCATGCAAGAGCCGAGCGCGGTGGCTAGCAGATCGGTGGGCGAAAAGGCGAGACCGAGGCCGTTGTTATCGAGCGGCGCATCGGTGACGAGCGTGTTGCCGGAGGGTAAGTGGGTGGCGCTGCAGTGCAGGTCACCTTCGTATGTGAGTTTGATTTCAACCATGGTAGGAGTCGTTCGTTAGAAAATTGCTCATTCGGATCTCGGCGGGAGTTTGGCAAGCACCACGCGGAAGCCGTAGATCGCATCTTTATAGGTCGGGGGCATGGCATTGCGGGAGCCGGACAACAAATTCTCGGACTGGAAGGTGCTCCAGCCGCCGCCGCGCAGCACGCCTGATAAATTTTTGCCGAGCTTGGAGTATTCGTCCTCGACCCACTCTTGGACATTTCCGCTAAGGTCAAAGAAGCCGGCAGAATTCGGCGGAAATGACCCCACGGGAGCGGTGAATGCGAAGCCGTCGTTGTAGTTAGAGATCGTGCGGTTGATCGACACGCCTTGGGTGTTAGCTGCGGTAAGATCGGCGAAGTTACCGACGATCGCATCCGGTGGCCACGAGACGCCCCACGGATAGACCGCTTGTTTGCGGGCATCGCGCCAGCCCGGGCTGATCCCCTCTTCCTCGCGGAGGCCGACCATGGTGCTCCACTCTAGGTCGGTGGGCAGCCGGTAAATGTGGGTATCGGCGATGCGCTGGGACTTGCGCTCGCTCTCGGTTAGCCAGTTGCAGAACGCCTGCGCGTCCTCGCGGGAAACGTTGACGATTGGATGGTCCGGGGTTTGGGGGAAATCGGGAGGACGCGCTGCGGCACGGCGCGATTCCTTGACGAAGCGCTGATAGTCGCTGACGCGGGTCTCCCAGATGGAGACCATGAGATCCGCGCCGAGCGGGGCGAATTTCATGCCGATGCCGTTCGCCCAAGTTTTCCCGAACACCACTCCGAGACTTTTTTCCAAGGTCACGCTCCTAACGATTTTTTCACCTTCATTGACTTTGATGTCGATGGGCAACGGCTTGTAGCCTTCCTTGACCAGATAGAGTTGCCAGTCACCCGGTTTCAATTTGGGGATCACTAACGACGGGCTGGTGGAACCCTTCGACTCCCGGTTGGTGGTGTCTGACAGCGCGTTCATGTAAACTTCGACCCCCGGCGGATCGGTGGTTAGGGTGATCTCGCCGTAGGCGACTTGGCGGACCTGCACGCGGAACGGCTTCAATCCCTCGCTGCGGGTGCGCTCGCTGAGGGCCGGATTCTCAAAGGAACTTTCCATCACCGGCATGACCTCGTGCTCGTCAGTTAGGAAGCCGGCCTTGATTCCGCCTTCGCGAAACCAGTCGCAGAAAGCAGCCGCCTCGTTGGCCGATGTGAGAGCGACATCGACCGGTTGGCCGTCCTGGGAAAACTTGAGAAACTCCGCCGCCGTCGCAGGCCGTTTGGCGGCGCGGGCGAATTTCTCCCAATCCATCTTGGTCATGAATCCCGAGCTGATGTGTTCCTGGCCGACGGGCTGATAGGAATTTCCGAGATGGTCGTCCCACTTTTCTCCCAGTTGCGGCGGGGAGTAAACTTGCAGAGTCACCGGGACGAGTTGCGGCTCGCTAACAATCGTCGGCTGGGCCTTGCCCTTGACGGTGGCATCGCTGAAGCCGGACTTCTTGATCGTGAAGGCAAACTCCTCGCCGACGCTGGCTTGCACAAAAATGCTGGTGGTGCCCAATGATTTTCCCCTGCCATCGAAGACTTCGGCTCCTTCGGGAAAACTCACCACTTTAAGCATCCCCACTTGGGGTGGAGTGGGCTTGCTGATCGGGTTCGCCCGCTTCAGCCAGTCGCTGTCCTTGAGGGTGATCCAGCCCACCCAGCCGACGAAGCCAGCCAGCACCAGAGTCGTCATCCACACCGCCAGCCCGCTCTGGCGGCGGCGTTTCCCGCGCTGGAGGCAGCGCAGTGCATCGGCTAGATCGGCGGCGGTGGAGATCTTGCGCTTGGAAATCCGCGGCTCGCAGATGTCGCAAATGATTTTGTTTAACTCCAGCCAGCGCTTCCGATCCGCGCCCTCGGGGATCACGTCCGGCAGCTCGGGAAATGACATCCGGTCCTTCCCCGTGGCGATTTCATACAACACTTTGCCCAAGCTATAAACGTCCGCCTGCGCAGAACCCGGCCCCTCCGGTGGGACAAATCCTTCGGTGCCGACAAAGGTCCGCTGGCCCCGCGTCGCGACCAGCCCGATGTCCGCGAGCTTGGCCCGACCGTTGACAAAAATCACGTTAGATGGCTTCACGTCGCGGTGCGCCAGCCCGCGCTCATGCAAGTGATCTAACGCCTCAGCCAGCCGCAAGCCGACGTCGATGCAGACGCCGGTATCCCACTGGGTTCCCAAGCCTTGATGATTGTCCGCCCGCAGCGTGCGCGGCTCGTATTCGATGGGGTTGATGTCTTGGCCGGTCGTCACGTCGTCGCCCAGCTCCATCACATAATAGTAAAATGAAACGCCATCGGGACTCCGCCCGACGTGCAAGATATTGACCAACGCCGGGTGGTCCCGCGACATTGGCTCGAATTTCAAAATCCCCTCGAACTCCCGCTCGAAGGTCCGTTCGTCCTCGAAATCCTCGCGCCACACCACTTTCACCGCCCGCAGCGCCCCGGTCACCCCGCGGGCCAGCCAAACCTCGCCATAAGCTCCGCCACCGATCTTGCGCAGAACCTCGTGGTCGGGGATCGCGGGGTTCGGGCGGATATTAACCGACATCGTCTTCGTCTTCGAGTTTGGCGAGCTCGCGCTTGAGCA